>CAMWMT010000188.1 GCA_947175375.1 uncultured Clostridiaceae bacterium
TTTGTCCGTCTCAAACGGACGTCTGAGTCCGATCGAGACGGACAAAGCCGATTCAATGTCCGATACACTCCATACGAGCGCTTATCATACATCCGGGGCTGCACTTCCCGGCAACCCTCTTCTTCTTATGCTTCTGCAGCTCTTGCTGCTACTTCTTTCTCCTGTACATCCGACGGCGCCTGCTCATAGCGTGCAAACTCGTAAGAATATATACCGCTTCCACCGGTCATGGAACGAAGATCCGTATTGTATCCGAAGATCTCCATCATCGGCACATCAGCAACGACTTCCGTCTTGCCTGCCCCTGCCGGATTCATGCCGAGCACACGGCCTCTTCTCTTGTTCAGGTCGCCCATGACATCTCCAGTGTATCTGTCCGGAACGAGAACCGTCATGGTCACGATCGGCTCCAGAAGAACCGGCGACGCCTCCATGAATCCTTTCTTAAATGCCTGGATCGCAGCGGTCTTAAATGCCATCTCGGAGGAATCTACCGGATGGTAAGACCCATCATAGAGTACTGCCTTGACGCCTACAACCGGATATCCTGCCAGAGGTCCCCTGGTGACAGAATCCTGGATACCCTTTTCCACTGCCGGAAAATAGTTCTTCGGAACAGCGCCGCCCACGACCATCTGGTCGAACACATATGGATTCTCCAGATCACCGGACGGTTCAAAGGTCATCTTAACATGTCCATACTGGCCGTGTCCGCCGGACTGTTTCTTATACTTATATTCCACATCGGATTTCTTCCGAAGGGTCTCGCGGAACGCTACCTTCGGCTTATCCAGTTCAACTTCTACTTTATATTTCTCAGCAAGCGTGCTGACAATCACGGACAGGTGCTGGTCGCCCATACCGTAGAGCAGCGTCTGGCGATTCTCTGCATCATTGACTGCCTTGATGGTCAGATCCTCATCCATCATCTTCGCCAGTGCCTGGGAGATCTTGTCTTCGTCACCTTTCTTCTTCGCCCTGTATGCCATATATGTATATGGTTTGGAAATCTCCGTCTTGCCAAATACTACAGGAGCTGCCTTTGTGGACAGTGTATCGCCGGTCTTGCAGTTTGCCTTACCAATAGCGCCGATGTCACCTGCGTGAAGCTCGGACACTTCGATGGGTTTGTTACCTCTCATGACATAGAGCTTATTCAGCTTCTCTTCGGCCTCTGTGGAAGAATTATACAATACATCATCGGACTTAATGACACCGGAACACACTTTGATCAAAGAATATTTTCCAATAAACGGGTCTGCGATGGTCTTGAAGACATATGCGGATTTCGCTTTGGAGAAATTATAATCTGCCTGGAAGATCTCATTGGTCTTCATATTGATACCTGCGCACTCCTTCTTATCCGGAGCCGGGAGCAGTTCTACCATATCATTTAACATATTGTGAATATTCCGAAGCTCTGTGCTGGAACCCATGGATACCGGAACGATGCTTCCGTCTTCCACATTCATCTTCATGGCTGCACGAATCTCCGCTACGGAGAACTCGTCACCCTCAAAATAGCGCTCCATAAATTCTTCGCTTGTCTCAGCCACTGCGTCCATCATGGCTTCTCTGTAGATATCCAGATTCGGCTTACAATAATCCGGGATCTCGCAATCTTCTCTCTTACCAGCGTCGCCAAAACGACGTCCTTCCATCTTCATAACATTGACATAACCGACGAACTTCTCGTTCTCGCGGATCGGCTGATAGAACGGTGCGATCTTCTTGCCATACATCTCAGTCAATGTCTCAACAACTTCGCGGAAAGAAGCATTGTCCACATCCATGTCAGATACAAAGAACATACGCGGCAGTTTATATTTCTCACAAAGCTCCCATGCCTTCTCCGTCCCGACTTCCACGCCTGCTTTACCGGATACTACGATAACTGCCGCATCAGCTGCTGCCACTGCTTCTTCTACTTCGCCTACGAAATCGAAAAATCCCGGCGTATCCAGAATATTAATCTTTGTGTCTTTCCAGATAATGGGTACGACAGAAGTATTGATAGAGAACTTGCGCTTGATCTCTTCCTTATCATAATCACTGATGGTCGTTCCGTCTGTGACCTTACCAATACGGGTGGTCAGTCCGGATACATGTGCCATCGCCTCGACCAGGCTGGTCTTACCGCTCCCGCCATGTCCCAAAAGAACTACGTTGCGGATACTGTCTGTTGTGTAAACGTTCATTAGCAATCTCCTCCAAATACATTTTGTCATCCTGTGGGCTGGAACCACAGCACGTTTACAAAGGGTAAAAACTTCTCTTTTGACCCCCTATGTTAGAATTATACTAAAACACGGAGGAAATAGCAAGGATTTTAGGAAAGATGGTCAATCCTTTCTGACAACCCCTGTTTTTTCGTCTGTCAGATATTTTTCAATAAAAAATACACCGGCAACAGGATTATGCAGATTACCAGCGGATAAAAAAGCGAGATCATTGCCACAGCCAGATCCCGGCAGAACCAGCCGATGCTGTCCATGGATGACCATTCCAGCGAACAGATACTGTTGATCGTCCCGATTACAAAGCAAACGCATCCAAAGATAACCGATGTAAGCATCACCATTTTGACCGACGAAAGGCTTTCCTGATATTGCTGCAAAGAAGAATGATCCCTCTTTCCAAAAGCGAACAGAAGGCCTCTGCCAAAAGCTGGAAAAGAACGGGTACAGAATAACATCAAAATGCAGGGAAGCACAACAAATTCAAAGGTAATAGAATCAACGTAATTCACCATTCTGCCCCAGCTGATTCCCCATATAAAATAAAGAACAATACTTACCAGATAAACAATATATAACATAATTTTAATCTCCTTTCTTTAACCCCATGACAGAAAATCAGATCACTCCGCTCCATACCAGCACGGCATTTTCCTTCTGTGCGTCAAATTCCTCGTCAGAGAGCCGGTCCAGCCGGTTCATATTTCCCATGGGCAGATAATAGATATTCCGCATCTTTGGCTGATCATCTGCACCGGAATCACGGAATAATGAATTTTCATAGATCGTCCCTGTGGAAATGCAGGAGTCCATAAAACAGCCGTTCGTTGGAAACAGGCTGTTCCACAAAGTCCTCGTATAGCAGTAATAAACCACCCGCACAGGCTCGCCGTTTTGCTGGAGCGTCCTGCCCCGGGAGGTAAAATCGTCACTGTCCACAGACTCCTGCAAGACCAGACACAGCTCATCCATATTGTTAATCTCAATGGTCATCTTCTGTGGGTCATAGGCAACCGGCAGATCATATGCTCTCATAAAACCGACTACACAAGTCACAAGAGCACAGATCAAAAAAGCCCCAAACGCATATCCCTGCCTTATCCTGGTCTTTAATTTCCCCAGAAAGTCAATCTCTTTTTTCTCCAGCAGCATCTTCTTTGGAATTTCCGCTGACATCTGTTCATGCAGGGTCCGACACGTTTCACAGTCTTTCAGGTGCTTTCTTACTTCTTCATTGGTCCCTTCACTGGTCAGTCCGTCAATGTAACCAGGAAGCAGATCTTGTACAATGCAGCACTTCATCTTTGTCCCTCCATTTCTTCCATGATTTTTTGTTTTGCTCTGTAAAATGTAGTGCGCGCCCAGTTCTCACTCTTCCCCAGAATCATGCCGATCTCAGCAAAGGTAAACTCCCCGGTCAGACGCATATGAACCAGTTCCCGCATAGGCTCCGGCAAGGTATGAATCGCCTGATATAACGCTGTTTTCTCCATGTAAAGCAACGTAGATCTCTCCGGAGATTCCTGGCACGGCACTTCCTCTGTCAGTTCTACCTGATTCCATCTTGCGCGCCTGTCCAGCCACTGATACCAGAGGTGTTTAGCAATCTGACAGAGCCATACGGACAGTTTGCAGCTTCCGTCATAACGGTCCATTGTACGCATTGCACGAAAGAAAGTCTCCTGCGTCAGCTCTTCTGCCAGATCCTCATCATGGGACAGACTCAGCAGATAGCGGTAGACATCCCTCGCATGCTGCGTATAGGCTTTTTCAATTTCCTTCAGGGCACTCACCTCCTATCAGAGTTCCGCATCTCCCTTCTCAGTGCCCAGGCTCTGGAAGGATTTTCCGGCGCATTCGCGTCTGAAAATCCTTCCGGGCACTGCTCTGTCCGATGCTGTTTTACGAGTTCCGCATCTCCCTTCTCAGTGTCATCTATATATCCGGAAAAATCGAGTTTCGTTACAGAAAACTTAAAAAAGACTGCCACACATTTATGTACAGCAGTCCTTTTCTATCATATAACATATTTTTATTTTACTACAAAATTCACGACCCGGTTCGGTACATAGATCTCTTTGACAAAGGTCTTGCCTTCTGTAAGCGATGCAATCCTTGCGTCCGCCTTCGCGATAGCAAATACCTCTTCCTTCTCTGCTCCGGTAGGAATAACAACCGTTCCGCGCAGCTTGCCATTGATCTGCACGCCGATCTCGGTCTGTGCATCGATGGTCTTGCTCTCTTCGTACTTCGGCCAAGACTGCAGGGAAAGGAATCCTTCTCCTCCGGTCACTTCCCAGATCTCCTCGCATACATGAGGCGCAATGGGGCACAGAAGTTTTGCAAAAGTCTGTACCTGTTCCCGGCTGACTTTTCCAAGGTTGTAGATATCATTAGTCAGCGTCATCAGCGCTGCTATCGCTGTATTGAACTTCATATCCTCCAGGTCAGAAGACACCTTCTTGATCGTCTTGTGAAACGGAGTCTCCAGCTTCTGGGTATCCGGATCCTCAGAGATCATATCGGTAAATCCAGATACACGCTCCAGGAAACGCTTACAGCCTTTCACTGCGTTATCATTCCACGGCGTCGCCGCACTGTAATCACCCATGAACAGGACATAGGTTCTGAGTGTGTCCGCGCCGTAATCATTGACGATATCCAGCGGATCCACAACGTTTCCTTTGGACTTGCTCATCTTGTCCCCGTCCGGTCCCAGGATCAGACCCTGGATGGAGCGCTTCGCATATGGTTCTGGCGTATTGACTGCCCCAATATCATAAAGGAAATGATGCCAGAAGCGAGAGTAGATCACATGTCTGGTCACATGCTCCATACCACCGTTGTACCAGTCTACCGGCATCCAATATTTTAATTTCTCCGGATCCGCCAGCGCATTCTCATTGTGCGGATCAATATATCTTAAGAAATACCAGGAGGAACCTGCCCACTGAGGCATGGTATCCGTCTCACGCCTTGCTTTCTTTCCACATTTTGGACAGGTGCAGTTTACAAAGGATTCAATCTTCGCCAGCGGGGATTCTCCCTCTGCACCCGGCTCAAAATTCTCCACCTTCGGCAGGCGAAGCGGCAGCTCTTCATACGGAACCGGAACGACACCGCAGTCATCGCAATGGATAATCGGAATGGGCTCGCCCCAGTATCTCTGGCGGTTGAATGCCCAGTCTTTCATCTTAAACTGAACTCCTGCATGCCCAATGCCCAGCTTTTCAATCTCTTCCAGCATCCGTGCGATGGATTCCTTCTTATTGGTATATCCGTTCAGGAAACCGGAATTCACCATCTCACCATCACCCGCGTAGGCTTCTACCGAGATATCGCCGCCCTTGATAACCTCGATGATCTCAGCCCCGAATTTCTTCGCAAACTCATAGTCACGCTGGTCATGCGCCGGCACAGCCATGATCGCGCCGGTACCATAGCCCATCATGACATAATCCGCGATGAAGACAGGAATCTTTCCGCCAGTAATCGGATTAATCGCCTCAATACCGTTGATCTTTACACCTGTCTTATCCTTAACAAGCTGCGTACGCTCAAACTCTGTCTTCTTCGCACACTCGGTCCGGTAGTTTTCAATAGCATCCATATTGCCGATGCGGTCTGCATATTTGTCGATCAGCGGGTGCTCCGGTGCAATGACCATGAAGGTCACACCGAATAACGTATCCGGTCTGGTGGTGTAG
>CAMWMT010000189.1 GCA_947175375.1 uncultured Clostridiaceae bacterium
AACGCCCCGACATCCCGCCTGCTGCCCTCCGTTCCTCCTCCAGCTTCGACAATTCTTCCATCGCCTTCAGTCCTGCGGGGGTGGCCGCCCATCCAAGTCCAAGTATATTCGATTCTGTCAATACTGGACTAAATATTTTTTTAATTTTTTTCATGCTTCTGCAAATTATCTTTTGTTTTGTATAATTATGTAATATTTTGTGCTTCAACAGCAATTACAAAATCACACTTTTAATCTATTTGCATACTGTGACCATTCGGCTTCAGGAACCTTTAATGCTTCCATTGCCTGCTCCGCTGTCCAGTTCATGCTTTCCATCAAATTTTGTATAGAGGTCAGGATTCCTTTTCTAATTCCTTTTTCTTCTACATCCTTACTCAGATTACACAATTCAGACACCTCTCTTTCCAGTTTTCTGGTCATCTTAATATCAAAATCATTTTGTAGGATTCTCTTCTTTTCCTCTGGTTCCTTTTCAGAGGAAAGCAGCACATCCAACAGTTTCAAAATCCCGGTATAATTATCATTCTCAGAATTGCCAAGACAGATGATAACCGCCGTCATCAGATCATAGTTCTCTTTTTTCTTTGACACATCTCCAATCAGATTTTCTTCCTGGATCGTATACCTGTTGATCGTATTTTTCCTGTATTTCGGAGAATTTAGACAAATCCAGATCGACGATACCTTCCTGATCTTTTCATAATGTGCATTTGTAAATTCCACCCCGTACTGCGAAGAGATCAGACGGCTGCAGTAGTAGATCCCCCGTTTCATAATGGGATAACCAGGATAAAAATCATTCTGAGCCTCTACATTGATAAACAATTCTGTATGTACCCCAGTTCCCGGAAGCAGCGCATTGAAACGGATATCAAAGGTAATGGTGCCTTCCGTTATCGTGCTGTCTTCTGTCTTTTCTCCTTTAATCTGCTCTCCCCTGCCTGCCATTTCGTCCGGATGAACAGCAATCCTGGCAATCTGCGGTTCTCCTTCTATATATTGATCCGCGATCTCATTCACATCCATATCTCTGTATTCTTCCAGACAGCTTTTCATGATCCATGCAAGGATGATTCTGTTTGCCAGCAGCTTTTTGCAGGCCTCATCATAAGATGCATTCTCCCCTGCTACGGACAGATTCTGAGCAAGCGTATTTTCTATTTCCATCTTCTATTCTCCTGTCCCATCTGCTATGTGCTATGGTTTCATCTTACCATAAAGCAGAGAAACAATCTATAAATCAGGCATTTAAAATCACCTGAATTGCGTGATATCTTTAAATCTCCAAATGATCTCAATCCTGTCCTCTCCATATACATCCACCCTTTCTATCCATTCATCAACCAGTTCTTTTGTCAACATCGTACACGCAGAAATCGAATCCGGCTTCCGCACCTGTATGGATGCCAACGAATCCACATCCATATCTGACAGTTTCGTATCCAATATCCCCAGTTTTTTCCGATACTCTTCTTCCTGCTCCATAAGCTTTTCACGTTTTAATTGATATTCCTTTTTGTAACCTTCCCTTCTTTCCAATAATCATACAGACTCATGCGCTTTGTTCTACAGTATCCCGCCTTCATTTCCAGAATCCGTTTTTCTTCCCTGGCTTTAGAAAGTTCTAAAAACTCCTGATTTCTTTTAACTGCCTGATCTTCCCAATCTTTCTGCCCCGCCTCTGACAATTTCCCCCATGTTTCCATTACAATCTGTTCCAAAACTTTTGTCTTTATTCTCATGTGAGAACCACAGATATCTCCCATATGGCAATAATAGATATCCACCTGTTTCCCCCTTCTCAGCATCCCATATCCACATTGCCCACATTTCACTTTCCCCTTTAACGCATGGGGACTCTTTTCTTTTTGATAGATACCGCGCTTCCCTCGTAGTTGAATTGCTTCCTGGGCTGCCTGGAACAGTTCCGGATCGACCAACGGCTCATGGTGATCTTTAAATTTCATGTATTCCGACCGGTCATTACGTCTCATCTCTCTTGGTCTGACAGATGTAAGCTTATGGCAGATATAGCTGCCAATATACACTTCATTCTGAAGGATCTCCCGAACCTGTGCAGGTGTCCACAGATTACATTTCTGATTTCTCAGCGTATAATTCTGTCCTGTCATTTGGTTCTTATAGGCACCCGGCGTCGGCACAGTCTCTCTGCTTAATATTTCTGCTATCTTCACAGGCCGTGCTCCATCGGATGCAAGTCGGAAAATCCTTTTTACGACCTGTGCTGCTTCAGAGTCCGGATAATATACCGTATCCTTCCCATCATTTTCCGGTATCCATACGGAACATCTCCGCCGCTGTAACGCCCTTGCTCCTGATACAGATGTTTCACCGATTTTACCTTTCTGGACAGATCCCGACTGTACAGATCATGTATCAGGCTCTTAAAGCCAATCTCTATCCCCGCCGGATTCCGGAAGCTGTCATAGTGATCGAAAACCGATATAAAACGCACTCCCAGAAACGGAAAAATCTGCTCAATATAATCTCCTACTTCTATATAATTTCTCCCAAATCTGGACAGGTCTTTCACAACAATACAGGCTACTCTTTTTTCTCTCACTTCCTTCAGCAATCTTTGAACACCGGGCCGCTGAAAATTGACGCCTGTGTAGCCGTCATCCACTTTTTCATCATAAATTTGAATATCAGGGTGTGTTTTAAGAAACTCTCTTACAAGAGCCTTCTGATTTACGATACTGTCGCTTTCCACTTTATCGCCATCCTCTTTTGACAACCGGTAATAAGCGTCAGCAGCATAGATTCCATTTAGATTTGTATTCATATCATCACCTCAATAGTTTTCACCTTATAAACTATTGGGGCTTTATTTAGTCCAGTTACAGTATATCATACACTGGCCTGCAAGTCCACCATTTTACAAGGCTGTGACCCGTTTTTCCCTGTTACAGGGACAGAAAATATTCATTCAGCTTTTCCTCCAGTGTATCCTCTGTCTCGATAAATCCTACCTTTACAATCACGCCATTGCATACAAAACAGTATGGGTTTTTTATCTGCTGCATGAAACTGGAAATCCTCTCTGCACGTCCCAGCTCCGGATCGATCTTTACCTCTTTGATCTCAACTAGTGCATCTTTCTCAACGGTCCGGATGTCCACATCTGCCAGTTCTTTCAGATCCCTACGCTTCATTTATTCATTTTCCCTTCCACCTTCTCTTCAATATATTTCTTATTGCCTGTCCGTTATTCATACGATATAAATCTTGCAGGCGGCTGCCAAGAAACGGCTCCATTGGAATCTCACCATCTTTTCAGACCGGACCAGATAATCAATATTTCTTCATGTTTCATACTTTCTACTTTGCGACACGATGTCGCAAAGTGACAGATACAGGCAGTCATGGCGGATCTGTTACACAGCTCCACTGTTTCATACGTCCTGCAGGATCAACGATATTCAATTATCAAGGTACGACGGAACCGGCAAACAGAGAATCGTCTTCTAACCCACCAATTCCATATTCTGTGCCATGCTCTCCAGAACTTTTGTCATAAATAGTGCCTGTGATTCTGTGCTGTTCATCAAGATTCCCTGTACTTTTTCAGCGCACTATTCCTGCACAGTCTCCATTTTGTTCCGGATAACTGTATCTGCTCCCAATACTTCCAAAATCCTTTGGTAGGTTTCAATTCCTGGTCTTCTGGCACCCGATTCAATTTTTTCAAGATGAGAGATGCTGATTCCTATCTTTTCAGCCATCTCTGCTCTTGATGTCTTTCGTATTTTGCGTAATACTCGGATTGTTTCTCCAATGTTCGTACCGTCAGTACGCATCTTTCTCTACCTCCACACCTGTACATAAATTATACTGATATAACTTCTGTATGGGAACTGACTGTCGGTGCAAATTTTTCCTGTTATTTGCCAATACAGATTTTTTTCGTATATTCGATATTTTTCACCGATTCCATTCGAATATTTTCGATACAAACAAAATCCAACAATCATAAAAAACCGCTGTCTAAAATAACAACGGTTCTATAGTTTTATATTCAATTCTTGCTATATAAAATCGAGAGACATCGCTCCTCAACTATAATTCAGATGAGCTACAACACTTCATACATACACTGCTCAATCTCTTCCACATTATAATTTCATCAAATTCAGACAAACAATAAACATGTACCGCTTTTATTATACCATTCAATCAGTTTTTTCAGAAACTGGTTAATCCTGTTTACATATCTATCGTATGAAATATCTGGTTTATTTAATTACATATTCATTCAATGCATCCAAAATGGTATCCACATTTTCTTTTCCTTCATAAATTCTAAGAATAAGTGCCTTAGACAAATCCAGACTGAAAATGCCCATAATAGATTTTGCATCAACTGTATATCTGCCTCTAACCAAGTCCATATTTGCATCAAATTTTGTCGTAATGGAAACAAATCTTTTTACCTTATCAATACTGTTCAGTAAAACCTCTGCCTCTCTCATCTTTTCCACATTTTCCTTTCCTGTTCCCAATCCAATATACTGCGGTCACATCGGATAACACTCCACCTGTCCTCTCGCCCGCTTCGAGATCATCTTTACACGCAAATCCGTCATAGAACCATAGACCCTTGTGGTAAATACTTCTATACCATCATTCACAAATATTTCCAGGCTGGAAGTATCAGACAGGATCTGGAGGCTGTAGATTCCGCCAATCCGAACTCCCCTCATCGTCCGGCCTGCACCGCAGCCCGTGATATCCAGCATCAGTACTCCATCCCGGCAGTAAAGGGAAACGGATTTTCGCAGCTTCAGTTCAAACTCCTCCATCGGTTTTTCAAAACGAAGTTTCAATTCAAAGCACGCCGATACCGGCAGGTCAAAACCATTTTCAAAAGTCTCTGCTACGCCCGGTTTTCTCATCCTCTCCAGCTCTTTTACCGGTCTCTGGCAAAGCCGGCCCTCTGCATTTACATACAATTCCCTCGGCACAGTCAACGCATGAATCCAACCGTTTTTTGAGGTCGGCTCATCTGCATATTCTGTGCCTGGACGCCCCATCCAGCCGATTAGAATCCACCTGCCGGACTCGTCTTGAAACACCTGTGGCGCATAGAAATCAAATCCTCTGTCCATCTGCCGGAAAGCTCCTAATTCATAATCCTCGCCTGTGAAATCATAACGCAGCGGGAACCATCCGCACTGATCAGAATCTGCATAATCAAGTCCGTCCGATCTGATTCCCTGTGGACAGACAATCAGAAACTGCTGTCCGTCTACCTTAAGGTAATTGGGGCACTCCCACATGAATCCAAAGGGTTCTTTCGTGCAAAAACGAAGCTTATATGTCCAGTGGATCAGATCATCACTTTCAAACAGAAGGACACTGCCATGCGCATCCAGATCCCTAGCTCCCTGGATCATGTAATAATGTCCGTTCTCGCAAAAGACCTGCGGATCTCTCACATGTCTGCTCAAATCCTCCGGGTAGTCTTCGTTCTTCATCAGAATCTGTTTTTCCGAAAAACAAAAACCATCTTTGGAAGTCATCAGGATTGTGTTCTGCTCTCTTCCATCCGTAATATAATCATAGTCCCTGTCTGTGTGACGGACATTGCCAGTGTAATACAGATACATCATTCCGTCTTTTTGAAAAGCAGCGCCGCTGTAAGCGCCGTTTTGGTCCCACTCGCTGTCCGGATAGATCGCGGGCTCTTGAATATGATAATGTATAAAATCTTCTGTTGTCACATGTCCCCACAGAACACTGCCTAAATCAGGATAAAACGGAACATACTGATAATAAATGTGATAGACGCCATCCTTCTGGCACAAGCCGTTGGGATCATTCAGCCAGCCCATCTGCGGCTGAATATGATATTTCAACCGCAGAGGATCTGCCTGAAT
>CAMWMT010000190.1 GCA_947175375.1 uncultured Clostridiaceae bacterium
TGAATTGGCAGGAACCTATGCACTTTTGGCCAGACGGGCCGGGGTGGAGATCCGTCTGAATACAGAAGTGACCAGAGAATATGCAGAGAAAGAAGCAGCGGATGCACTTATTATTGCAGTTGGTTCTGAGCCACTGGTTCCGTCGATACCAGGACTGAAGGGTGATAATGTTGTGGTAGTAAATGATTATTATAAAGAAAAAGAAAAGATTGGTGATGAAGTAGTCGTCTTCGGAGGTGGTCTTGCTGGATGTGAATGTGCAATTCATTTGGGGATGGAAGGGAAAAAAGTTCGCCTTATAGAAATGCGTGACACTTTAGCGCCAGATGCTAATGTTCGTCATCGCCCGTTACTGCTTCAGGAAATTGAAAAATATGTAATGGCTTATACGAATTACCGTGGACTGGAAGTTACCTCTGATGGAGTGCGCTGCGTTGACAAAGATGGAAATGAAGTTTTGGTTAGAGGAAAAAGTGTGATTTGTGCACTGGGGCAGCGATCAAGAATTGATGTGGTCAACGAATTGCAGGATGCAGCGCCCTTTGTACGAGTCATAGGTGATGCAGCGAAAGTATCTACAATTACAAATGCCGTTTATTGGGGATATCATGCTGCATTAGATCTGTAACAGATAGCTTCAGAACATAAATTGACTGCTATCTTTATTTCAGAAGGAGTTGTCAAGAAATAGAGGTTTTAAATAGGGGAGGCAGTGACTCACATGAGTCACTGCCTCCCCTGAACTTTTGATGAATTAGAGTTATGAAGCGGTGAGAATACTTTTTCGAAAGAATAATAATAGTTAGCTGAACTGCCTTTAGGTGGAATTACAACGAGGTCTTTGAAGGACTAACTCAAGCTGTCAGTTAAACCGATGGTACTGACCAGGGAATAAATTTAAGTGTATAAGCCAGGATGGTATTTGGGTTGTGGTTTGACTAGTAAAATAAATATTCAATATAGGGGTGTTGCTCTATGTAACCATTGTCTCATGAAATAGAGATTCTTATTACATGATTATATTGTGTGGTAAATAGTCGAATAATGTGTGCAAATAATAAGAGAAAAGATAAGAAAGCCTGAATTGGCAATTATTCAAAAAATACGTACTGGCAGTCAGCTCCCATACAAAGTTTATCATTCTATAATTTACATACAGGTGTGGAGGTAGAGGGAAATGCGTACAGATAGTACGAACATTGGAGAGACAATCCGATTATTGAGGAATGCACGGGAGATATCAAAATCAGAAATGGCAGAAATGATAGGAATCAGTATTTCCCATCTCGAAAAGATTGAGGCAGGAACCAGAAGACCAGGAATTGATACCTATCAGAAAATCCTGAAAGTAATAGGAGCAGATACAGTTATCCGAAATAAGATAGAGACCGTACAGGAACAGTGTGTGGAAAAGGTACAGGGAATCTTGATGAGCAGCACAGAATCACAGGCATTGTTTATGACAAAAGTTCTGGAGAGCATGGCGCAGAATATGGAACTGGTGGGTTAGAAGGACAGGTTTCTACTTACTGGATTCATTGTACCTTGATAACCGAATACCGTTGATTCTGCATGACGTATGAAACAGTGGAGCTGTGTAACAGACCCGCCATGACTGCCTATATCTGTGACTTTGCGACATCGTGTCGCAAAGCAGCAAGTATAAAACACGAAGAAATATTGTTTCGGATATTGAAGGAAAGGCACGAGCGAGAAAGATTTGATTACAGACAGAGAGACGGGGACTCTGTAGCCATGATACTGTTTCTGATAATGATACTTCCGGATATGAGCTGGTTCGGTCTGAAAAGATGGTGGGATTCCAATGGAGCCGTTTCCTAACGGCCGCCTGCAGGATTATTATGATTTATGGATTTGGATTGATGGAAGAAAGGGGATTAAAATTACCGGAATAGGACAAATCTGACAGAAAATATATTGTAGTACCAGGGGGATGGATATGTATATATCAGAGGGAAGACTACAGGAGATGAAGCAAGTGGATATCCATGATGTTTCGCCAGATACACTGGTGGATATCACAGAAATTGAGATTGATACGAAAAAGCCGGTTTCGGCAAGGATAGAAGATTATGTACAGAAAGTTGGAAATCCGTTTCTCGTAAGAGTTGGAGAGTATGCAGTAAAGATTGGTTATACAGATTGTGAGGAAACACTCAACGACAGGATGAAGCAGTATATTGAAAAGATGGCTGAGATAAAGTATTAGCAAAGACCTTTACAGAAAATGATAATTATGCTAATCTATAGACAGGACTAAATAGCGTGATCCTGATTTTATGGAGCAGGTATAGACCTCGTAGGACGGGTTTTGCTGACGAAAAGCACAGAAGAACAGTGCAGATACAATCATAAAGTCAGGAGTTACATGGAATGGAAGAAGAAAAGTATTTTGTCGCTGCTTACCTTCGCCTGTCAAAGGATGATGAAGATATGGATGGCAGCATAAAATCAGAGAGTAACAGCATCAGTTCACAAAGGGAAATTGTCCGCTCATTTATAAGAGAGCGGGATGATATGGAATTGTTCGATATCTATGTGGATGACGGATATTCCGGAGCTAATTTTGACCGGCCAGAGTTCAGACGGATGATGGCGGACATTGAAGCGGGAGATGTGAATTGTGTCATAGTGAAGGATTTGTCCAGATTTGGACGAGATTATATTGAAGCCGGGCGGTTGATTCAAAAGACCTTCCCGGCTTTTCATGTGCGTTTTATTGCAGTGACGGACAATTTTGACAGCCAGACAGCAGATTATCATACCAGATCCCTTGTTCTGCCGGTAAAAAATTTCATTAACGATTCCTATTGCAGGGATATTTCACAAAAAGTAAAAAGCAGCCAGAAAATAAAGTGGGAACAGGGAAAGTATATCGGATCTTTTACAGTCTATGGATACCGAAAATCAGAGAAAGATAAGAACAAGCTGTGTCAGGATGCTTATGCGGCTGATATTGTCAGGAAAATATTCGCATGGAAGATGGAGGGTATGAGCGCTTCTGCGATTTCGCAGAGATTGAATGACCTGGGTGTGCTTTCTCCTTTGGAGTATAAGAGATCTCATGGTGAGAAGATTTCTGCTCATTTTCGGACCAGTGTAGCTGCAAAATGGTCACCGGTGGCAGTAAAAAGAATACTGACGAATGAAATATATACCGGGGTCATGGTGCAGGGGAGATACGAAAAGATCAATTACAAAGTAAAAAAGTTTAGAGAAAAACCAAAAGAAGACTGGGTTCGGGTGGAAGGAACTCACGAAGCGATTGTTTCTCGTGAAGATTTTGATATTGTCCAGGAGCTTTTGAAGGTTGGCACCAGAGCGAAGGCGGGTACAGAACATGCCCATCTTTTTGCGGGGCTTTTGTTCTGTGCGGATTGTAAGGCAAAAATGTTCCGGAGAGTGAATCGTTATAAAGATACCACAAACGTATATTTTGTCTGCTCTACCAGAAGCAAAAGCGAGGGGTGCAGCAGACACAGTATTCCGGAAGATGAATTGAAACAGGTGGTATTTCAAACATTGCAGACCTATGTATCTCTGTTTCTGGATGTATGCAGTCAGCTGGAACATGTTCAGATGACGGAAGTGAATTTTGAAGAGGTTATGAGATTCGATAAAGAATTGGAGAGGCTTCGCAGGGAGCAGGATAAGTATCTGGACCTTCGGGCAGGATTGTATGAAGATATGAAGACAGGGTTGATTTCAAAAGCTGATTTTACGAATTTCCGTGCGATTTATGAGAAGCAGTATGAGGAAGTTCAAAAATCTCTGGAAAATCAACAAAAGATGATGAGACAGTTATTTCGTAATGGAATTGCATCCGGGATGAGGCTGGAAAGATTCAAGGAAGTCATGAAGTTGACAGAGCTGGACAGGGATACGCTGCTTTGCTTTATAAGCCGGATCGAAGTGTATGAGGATAAAAAAGTGTATGTGGAATTCCGTGGGAAAGAGGAGTTTGGCAAGATGCTGGTGCTGCAGGAGTATTTGAAGGAGAAAGGTGGAGAAGCATGACTTGGAAAGCAGGTATCTATGCAAGATTGTCGGTTGATCACCATAACCAGAAAAATGACTCCATCGATACACAAATTCAGATTGCAAAAGAGTATATTAGCCGATCCGACCAGATAGAGCTGGTTGAATGTTATACAGACCTTGGGAAAAGCGGAACCAACTTCCAGCGGGAAGGATTTGAACGGATGATGGCAGATGTGCGCAGCGACAAGATCAACTGCATCATAGTAAAGGATTTTTCGAGATTTGGACGTAACTACATAGAGACAGGAAATTATATAGAGAAAATCTTTCCTTTTTTTCATGTGAGATTTATCTCTGTTACAGATGGATATGACAGTCACAGGACTGAGGGATCCAATGACTTTTTTTCCGTTAATCTGAAGAATATCGTGAATGAGTTATATGCGAGAGACTGTGCCGAAAAAGTGAAAGCAATCAAAAAAGCGAAACTGGAGCAGGGCAGCTATGTGGGTGGAATTCCGTCATACGGTTATCAGGCACAGTGGATAGGCGGGAGAAAGATTCTTTTCCCGGAAAAAGATACTGGTGATGTGGTACGAAAGATATATAATCTGTTCGATCAGGGGTATACCTGTCGTGAAATCATTTCATACTTGTATGACCATCGGATTCACAGGCCAAAGGAGTATCGCAGTACCGGTCACGTGTATTGTGAGGAGGGTGAGATGCTGAGACAATGGTCTGATATCACGATAGAAACAATTCTTACGAATCATGTATATATAGGGGCACTGGTGCAGATCAGGATTGGCGAAAAAGTATATCGGAGCCGGGGCAGACAGGACATCGAACCAAATGAAGTGATCATGATGGAGCATACACATGAAGCATTGATCGATGAAGATCTATTTTATCGTGTTTCTTCAAAAATGGGAGAAAAAAAGGAACAGGCATATCAGAAAAGAAAGCAGTTTCAAGAGCATGGAGAAGACAGATATAAGGATCTGCTTTTTTGTGGAGAGTGCGGACATAAGCTGAAAAGAGTCTGCACATCGAATCCGAAGACGTATCGTGTGTCTGTCAGGACATATTCATATGGATGTCCATATGCCAGAAGAATTGACGGTCTAAAATGTGATAATCATTTTCTGGCACAGAATGCTCTGAATATGATCGTACGGGAGACACTGCAGAAAGAATTTGATCTCTCCGGAATCCGCGTGAAGACATTTGTGGAGTTTAACCGAAAGCAGGCAGAACAGAAAAAGAAAAGTTCCAGGAAACGGGAGAAGGAGATTCAATTACGGATACAGGAACTGGATATGGATATGAGTTCACAATACATACAGTACAGAACCGGCAGGATTGACAAGGAGATGTTTCTTGACCGGAAATCAGAGAAAGAGGTAATAAAAGGTAATCTGGCAGAAGAATTGTCCAGACAGCAGGCAGAAGAGAAACGTATTGATAGAGAAGCGGAAGATGTGAACCGCTGGATTCGTCTTATATGGAGAGGAAGAAAGGAGGCGGAGCTGGATAGCGAGATAATGCACAGTCTGGTTCATAAGATTGTTATTTTTAAAGACCGGCATGTGGAGATTACATTCAATTTCAGCAGAGAAACATTTGAAAAATATAAGGAGGCTTACCGCAGATGACGAACAGGATTACAATCGCAATCTATATGCGGCTGTCGCAGGATGACGGAGATGCAGAAATGGAAAGTAACAGCATCAGAAATCAAAGGCATCTGCTCCGGTCTTATGTGGCGGAGCATTTCAAGAATTATGAACTGTTGGAATTTCAGGATGACGGGTATTCGGGAGCGAATTTTAACAGACCTGGAATTTCGGATCTTTTCATGCAGGCAAGAAACGGGAAGATACAGTGCATTGT
>CAMWMT010000191.1 GCA_947175375.1 uncultured Clostridiaceae bacterium
CTGTAAATGCCTGGATCACCTGGTACGGAATCTCAGCATATTTCAGATAATCCCCATTCGCGTCCACCGAAACCTTACTGATCAGGGCTCCGCTGTCATCATAGACATAGCTGCTCAGATTCTTCTTAAATATATCCTCATCTGATCCTGCGACCGCACGAACCGCGTCCGTGTGATATTCCAGATAGAGCGGATAATATTTATGATATAAAATGCCGCATGCCACACCGACAGCAAGCAGAAAAAGTACGAATAATATCAAAAATATTTTACAAATCTTCTTGACCGCTTTCAAAAGGACTCCTCCAAAAATATTTTTCAAAGACATTATACTACTATCCTATGAAATTCGCACTATTCTCATTCCTGAATTTATACTCGGTAACGTAAACATTTGCCAAAACTGAAATGTATGGACTAATGAACGCCAATAATCCATGAGTATCAGCGGCAGTTAATTGCGTTCATTAGTATATGTATCCAGCGTTTAAAAATTGCCAGAAAAGTATGATAAATGGCAAGTGCCCTGGAATGAATTGAATTTGTCTATGATTCGGAGTATAATCATTACAATTCAAATAAAGTGCAGATATGGACCGGAGAAGATACATATCCATGACAAGCGTTCGGTTTGCACAAAAGTGAAGGTAGACAAGGGAGAACAGATATGTCCGAATATCAGGAACTGATCAAATCATTTCAGAAAAGCCGGAACTATGTCCGGGATTTTCTGATCTACGGTTTTAAATCCAGAGACGATTTTTCCGTAAAAAGCGGCAGGACCTACGACAATGAAAGGCGCCGGATCGAATCCTGGCTTTCGGAATACATACAGACAGAATACGGCATCCAGGGAAAGACCGTCTCACTGGTTCTGGACAGCAGCCTTCTTCACACCAATCCCCTCTATCGGGTCTGGAAATCCAGAAGCTTTACCGCCAACGATATCATGCTGCACTTTTTCTTTCTGGACCTGTTCCGGGACGGCGCTTCCTGTACGGCTGATGAGCTCACGGACCAGATCATGGAAAATTACGGAATTTTGTTCGAATCTCAACTTGTGCGAAAAAAAGCCAATGAATATGTAAAAGAAGGGATCCTTATTTCCTGCAGAAAAGACCGGCGGCTGTATTATTCCATAAATCCGCCACTAGCACAATCCATTCCGGATCTTCTCCCGGCTCTCCTCCGTGCGGTCTGCTTCTGCCAGCTTGCCATGCCCTTTGGCTTTATCTGAAGTACAATCTTGGACAGTCAGGAGACAGACAATGAGATTTTTCTGGTCAAGCATGGGTATTACGGCTTCACGCTGGAGGATGAGATCCTGTCCGTCCTTTTGAAAGCCATCCGCCAACAGCGCATGGTACGACTAGTAAACCGGAGCAACAAGACCACACGGACCATGGAGGAAACGATCTCTATCGTCCCCATGCAGATCTTTGTGAGCACCCGGACCGGACGAAGATTCCTGTGCGGTTATCAGCCACAGACCCGAAGATTTTCCACCCGAAGACTGGATCAAATCCAGAAAGTCACGCTTCTGGAGACCTATGAAGATTATGATTTTTTTAAAGTCAAACTGAAAAATAACCTTCCTTTCTGCTTTGGCGTCTCCTTCGGTGCCGATCACGAGATGGACACGATCCGGCTGACACTCTCTGTGCGAGAAGGACCTGAAGATTATATCATCCATCGTCTGGAACGAGAGGGAAGGGGCGGCACCATTACCCGTGTGGAACCAAATGTCTGGGCTTATGAGATCACAGTCTTTGACGGCAATGAACTCATGCCCTGGATCAAGACCTTTATCGGAAGGATCCTGTCATTTGAGAGCAGCAATCCCTTCCTCCGCCGGAAATTTTATCACGACCTCAAAGAAATGGCCGGAATGTACGATCTTATATAATCGGCTGCCGGCAAGAAATGGAGTATGACATGGAACTGTTTTCAGAAATCTACAACTGTTATTATCAGATCGTTGATCACATCTTAAAAGAAGCAGAAAAGCATCCGGTCACGGAGAAGCAGATGAACCGGATCTGTGCAGACATGGGATTCTCAGAGAGCAGTCTCTACATTCTCCCAAAGCTCATCAGTGGAGAATGGCGGCTTCTGTCCTCTGATGGGACCGCCTTTCAGAGCCTGACAGCAGAGCACGGCACCATGCCCCTCACTCTGCTGCAGCGCTCCTGGATTCGGACCCTCATGCAGGATAAACAGTTCCGCCTATTTTTTACAGAAGATGAGCTGGAGGAACTAACGCATTATGTGGAAGATGCAGAGATTCTCTGGAGCCCAGAGGATTTCCGTTATTACGACAGGTATGAAGGCGGCGACGATTATGCTTCCCCGGCATACCGGCAGCATTTTCAGACACTGCTCACAGCCATCTCGCGGCGGCAATATGTCCATATCTCCTATCAGTCCATGAAAGGTCACCGGATTACTCACCACTATCTGCCCCTGAAGCTGGAATATTCTGCAAAAAACGACCAGTTCCGCCTTCTGGCAGTCCCGGAAAACGAACGGCATTCCATCTATATCCGCATCATCAATCTGTGTGGCATTACGGAAACCCGTCTCCTTCCCCGTTACGATGAAGAAGATTTTGATTTTGAAAAGGTGATCCGGAAATCCTATTACCATGAACCGGTCCGCCTTCTGATTAAAAACCGGAGAAATGCACTGGAACGTGCTATGCTGCATTTTGCCAACTATGAAAAAAGAACCAGAAAAATAGATGAGGACACCTGGGAGTGCCTCATCTATTATAACAGTTCCATGGAAACGGAACTGCTCATTGAAGTGTTGTCCTTTGGTCCTGCTATCCAGGTAACCGGACCCGAAAAATTTCTCACACAGGTAAAAGACCGTCTAAAACGGCAGATGGAGCTTTTCTCACAAAAGGATTAGAGCTTCCCATACTTAAACCGGTCGATCATCTCTCTGGTCATGCTGACCCCATCATCCTCCAGGGGGATATCCTCCCGTTCAAACCATTCTGCCACTGCAAGCTCTGAACGGTCCAGAGTAAGATCTGTACTGCCGTCCACCTCACAGACAAAGCCACAGAGCAGCGTGGATGAAAAGGACCAGGGCTGACTTTTATAGTATCGGATATTTTTTACTTTCAGGCCTACTTCTTCCATGACCTCTCTCTGAACCGTTTCTTCCAGAGTCTCGCCAACCTCCGTAAATCCCGCCACAAGCGCATAGTTCACCACACCAGGCCGGTTGGCATATTTGGTCAGCAACAGACGGTTCCCGTCTGTCACCGCCACGATCACGCCCGGACAGATCTTCGGGTATACCAGATTGCCGCATGCTTCGCAACGCAGCATCCGCTCCACATGATCCGGCACCATGGGCGATCCGCAGCATCCGCAGAATCGGTTGGAACGGTACCAGCCGTCCAGCTGCTGTCCGGTGATCCCCGCAAACCCACGGTACTGCGGCTTTGCATCCCGAAAGACCGGAGGTTTCTCCCATGTGTAGCCCTCCGGCTCTTTGTCCAGATCATTTTTCAGAAGAAAGAACCGTTCTCCACTAATAGAGAAGAGATACGTGATCTCTTTTTCATCTTGCACGATCTCTCTTACTTCAGGAAAGCAGAGCATCCCATCCTCAAAACGACATAATGCAGCCCCATTCCGATAGACCAGCAGCCAGTCTCCCGGATCCGGGAGCTGTTCCTGATAGTGATTATCATATTTTTTTGGTGCAATATCCTGTATCATCTCTTCATCCCTTTACTTTCTATGTAATCCTCTGCATACCTGACCCGCTGCAGTATCTTCTATCATTATAACGGCTCTGTCCACTTCCCGCAATCCTTTTCAGACACAGCATTCCCCGTAATTTTTCACCCAAAAAGCGAATAGTATCTTGCATATTTCCAAACAGATGCTATAATAGAGGCAAGTAAATAATAGCGAAGTAGAATCTTACGCGTTAAGTGTCCGTGGATGGGGAGTTGTCACGGGACGAAAAGCCCATGAGGTTTACGATGTTTGATTCGCACCCGTTGCTACATATGAGTACATCTCAGATGTGGTGCCTGAAAGATATTATTTATGTTTCGTTACTTATCATTTCAGTGGAGGATTGATCCTCACCATGGAAGGAATTTCCTCCCACCCTGCATTTCATCTATGGAGGTGTATTTTTTATGCAGATTTCAAAAGAAGCCCTGGATTTCCGGGGCCAGCTTGACAACCTGCGGAAGGTTCCGAACCTTTGTATGTGCGGCCTTTTGATCGCGCTTTATGTCGTTCTGTCCTTCTGCAACATCGTACTCTCTTCTACCCTGGAGATCCGAATCGGTTTTCTTGCATTCATTGCAGCAGGCATGATCGGTGGACCGGTCATGGGCTTTACGGTCGGGTTCCTTGGGGACATGCTGAACTGCCTGGTCCGCGGATTCGCCTATTTCCCGGGCTTTTCCTTAAGTTATGCCCTGGTGGGCGCACTGTGCGGCCTGATTCTATATAAAGCCAAGGCCACCAAATTGCGGGCTGCAGGCTGTGCATTTGTTGAGTATCTCATCAGCATCACACTCACATCCTTGTGGCTGTATCTGATGTACGGAACCCCGCTTCAGGTACTTCTGACCAGCAGGCTGATCAAATGTACACTGAATTTCTTTGTAAATATCGTGATCATCTACATATTTATTGAAGCATTTCAGAAAATCATCCGTGCGGCACTGCCTGCACGCAGATAACCTTTTATAACTCCCAGACACGTATGGGGCTGCCGAAAAACGCAGCCCCTTCTTTTATGGTTTTATCAGTCCTAATTTTACAAATGCATTGTACAGGCCGTCTTCCTCCACATTGTCCGTGATATAGTCTGCCATTGCCTTGATCTCCGATCCCCCGTTCCCCATGGAAACACCAATATGACAGTACTCCAGCATCGGTATGTCGATCTTTGCATCTCCAAAAGCAATCGTATCTTCTATATCTGCCCCCAGGTACTCCAAAAGATGCTCGATCGCATTTGCTTTCGTAATCCCTTTTACTCCCAGATCACCGAATAATGCAGTCTCTCCAGCACCGCCCCAGGTACCATTCGCCATATCCGGAAACTGTTCCTTGGTATCCAGATAATCCTGATAGCTGTTCAGCAGATAGCTGACCTTATTTAAGTCATCCCGGTAAAGTTCCGCTCCACAGATCATACTGGAGAGGAAGGGACTGGATTCCGGCGTTTCTTCTATATCCTCTCCACTCTTCCTTCTTCTGTATTCCCTGAGCGCAGGCAGAGATTTTTCTTTAAAATTCTCACTGGCAAACAGGCCGTTATTGCTCTCCAGATAAAATTCCAGCTTCCGGCTGTGCAGCCAATCTACGATCCTGTGGCACTGCTCTAAAGTGATCAGCTGGTGCATAATCACATGGCCGTGATCTTCTACATAGCTTCCGTTTCCTCCCAGCATCCCGTCCAAACCGATATCCCACAAGTGTGGATAGACCTCTGCCTTGCTTCTGCCCGTACATATATACACTCTGTGGCCGTTTGCTCTTGCTTCACGGATCGCCTTCACCGCTGATTCCGGCAGAGAATCGTCATAATCCACCAGAGTGCCGTCCACATCCAAAAAGATCACTTTTCCTTTTTTACTCATTCGTCTACTCCTTCCCACTGTATCTTTCTGTCTTTAAAATAATACTGCCAGTCTCTTTTGCTGATCGGACGTATCACTTTACATGGATTTCCCGCTGCCACTGTATTTTCCGGAATATCTTTGACAACAACGCTTCCCGCGCCGATGACACTGTTCTGCCCGATCGTCACTCCTGGAAAGATCGTTACATTCGCGCCAATCCAGCAGTTGTCTTCAATGGTTACAGAAGCTGTGGACATATACTTTCTGAGTTCCGGACAGACCG
>CAMWMT010000192.1 GCA_947175375.1 uncultured Clostridiaceae bacterium
ATGCCGTATTTTTTATGAAATTCTTTACACATATAATATTTCGACATTCCGGCATTTTCTGCCACAAGATCCAGATTGAGATTGGCTCTGTAATAATTTTGATCGATAAACGTTTTGGCGTGATCGATTTTTCCGATTTCATCATCGGAACAGGTAAGCACGTAGGAAGTAAGGTCCATCCATAGCTGATAGGCTGTCTTTGTGTTCTCAAAAAAAGTCTTTAATTCATTTCCCAGAGCTTTCTGATAGATGGAAAACATCTGGTCAGCAAGTCCGGATTCAGACGCCAGATGCAGGACGGGACCCGTGTGCTGGTATATTTTCCGCATCAGCGGGAGGCACTCTTTGGAGAATTCCAGATAAAGGAACTCCCAGTAATCAGCCTGCTCAGGGAGGTAATAATGGTTCTCTCCGGGAATGTCAATGACAAAAGCGTCCCCTGGTCGAATGGAATAGAGGATTCCATCTGTTTCCAGAGCGCCTTCCCCATCCACGCAGTACTGAATCAGGCACAGTTCGTCCCGGCGGTGACGGTTGTCCCAGGAATATGCATGGGAATCGATATAGTGGAGTCCGACTCCTTTTAAGGTGAGAAAAGACAGGTCTGAGGCAAAACGGAAACCGACGGAATGGTGGGGTAATGACTGAATCATGGGTGAATCCTCCTGTTTGGATGTAAGGTGTAAGTTTGATTTTCTTCTATATTATCATGGACATTACAAAAAGGCAAGAATTTACCACATATTGCATGTACTTACCATTTAAAAGCATGAAAATGTATTATAAAATAAGTATAACAAAGGAGGGAGACAAGCATGGAGATTAAATATAACAGACAAGAAAATGCTTTTATGCTGAATAATGGACACGTTAGCTATGCCTTTAGCGTGGAGCAGGATCGCTATCTGATGCACCGCTATTTTGGCAGATCCATTAGAGAATGCAGCAGAATCAGCCAGCCGTACTTCTTTGATCGGGGATTCTGCTCCAATCCAATCCCGGAGGAGAGAACCTTCTCTCTGGATACGCTTCCTCAGGAATATCCGGATATGAATCAGGGAGATTTCCGTAATCCCGCCTATGTGATTCAGACGGCAGACGGAAGAAGGGTGACCCGGTTCTATTATAAAGATTACAGGATTATGAATGGAAAGCCGGAGCTTGCAGGGCTGCCGTCGGTCTATGCGGAAGAGGAATCAGAAGCCATGGCCCTATGCGTCACTCTGGAAGATGAAACCATGAATGCCAGAATTGAACTTTATTATACGATTTTCCGGGATTATGATGCCATCTGCCGACACGTGGAAGTAGTCAATCAGGGAGATCAGGAACTATATCTGGAACGACTCATGAGTATGAGTATGGATCTTCCAGGCACCGATTATGACGTGCTGACCATGACTGGCGGGCATATGGATGAGAAAAATATCAACCGCAGACCGCTTTGTTCGGATGCAGTCGTAGCAGAGAGCATCCGGGGCTGCAGCAGTCCCCAGGCGACTCCGTGTCTGATTCTGATGGAAAAGGAGGCAGGAGAGTCCTATGGACAGGTGTGGGGAATCAACTTTGTCTACAGCGGTGATTTTCAGGCAGTTGCACAGGCCGGACAGTATAAAAGTACCCGGGTACAGATGGGAATGAATCCTCTGACTTTTGGCTGGAGCCTGAAGGCGCAGGAACGTTTTGTGTCTCCGGAGACTGTGATGGTCTATTCCGGTGAAGGACTGAATGGAATGTCCCAGACCTTTCATGAGCTGTATCGAAAACGTCTCTGCAGAGGAAAGCACAGAGACCAGATCCGTCCGGTACTTCTGAACAGCTGGGAAGCTTTCGGCTTTGAAGTAGATGAAGAGAAATGCCTGAGTCTTGCGATAGAGGCTGCGAAGCTGGGCGTGGAGTTGTTCGTGGTGGATGATGGCTGGTTTAAAAACCGGATGGATGACAAAAAAGCGCTGGGTGACTGGGTGGAGGATAAGGAGAAGTTTCCCAGCGGAATCTGTCAGCTGGCAGAGAGCATTCGGGAAATTGGAATGGAGTTTGGTATCTGGTTTGAACCGGAGATGATCTCTCCTGACAGCGATCTCTATAGGAGCCATCCGGACTGGGTGATCCGAAGTCCTAGGCATGCGCCGGTCCTGAGTCGGTATCAGTATGTGCTGGATTTATCGAATCCGGAAGTTTGCGATTATGTGGTTCGGTCTATGTCCGGGCTTTTGGAGGCGGCAAAGATCACTTATGTCAAATGGGATATGAACCGCCATATGACGGACCTTGGTTCTTCTTATCTGGAAGGGAGCAGGCAGAGGGAATTATCCCATCGGTATATGCTGGGGCTTTACTCTATCCTGGAAAGATTAAATCAAATGTTTCCGGAGGTGCTCTTTGAAGGCTGCTCCAGCGGAGGCGGGAGATATGATGCAGGTATGCTTTATTACATGCCCCAGACCTGGACCAGCGATAATTCTGACGCTGTCTGCCGGATGAAGATCCAGTACGGTACCAGCATTCTGTTCCCGCCGGTGACGATGGGCGCCCATGTCTCCGTGGTGCCGAATCTGCAAGTCGGTCGGGTGACGCCTCTGGACACCAGATTTGCCGTAGCTATGTCCGGAAACCTTGGATATGAGATGGATTTCTGTCATTTGCCAGAGGAGGAAAAAGAGGAGATCCGAGAACAGATCGCATTTTATAAGGACATCCGTGAAGTTGTTCAGAAAGGAAGATTTTATCGTCTTCTAAATCCCCAGGAGGGAAACCGGGCGGCATGGAATTTTGTGTCGGAGGATGGAAATACTGTAGTCTACTGTTACTATCAGATTCTGTCCGAGGCTGTACGCGTTAATCTGCCGGTTCGGTTAAAAGGTCTGGATCTGGATGGTCTGTACAGACTGCAGGAAAACGGTTCCTACTATGGAGGAGATGAACTGATGTATGCCGGAATCACGAGCGAGCCCGTGAGGAAGGACTTCACCAGTCATATATATATCTTCAAAAAAGAAGGAGGAAATGAAAGATGACGAAAGAAGAACGTTATCAGGAATCCGCCAGACAGCTTTTAAAGCTGGTGGGCGGAAAGGAAAACATTATCAGCGCGGCTCACTGCGCGACAAGACTCCGTCTTGTCCTGAAGGATGAGAGTAAGGCGGATGTGGATGAGATTCTCAAGGTGGATCTGGTAAAAGGCCAGTTTGCCAACGGGGGTCAGTTTCAGATCATCATCGGAAGCGGTACGGTTGATGAGGTCTACAAACGCTTTATTGAGATTGGAGGGATTTCGGAATCATCCAAAAGTGATGTAAAGCAGGCAGCAGCACAGAAGATGAATCCGGTCCAGAGGCTGGTTAAGACTTTATCGGATGTATTCGTTCCGTTGATCCCGGCACTGGTTGCCAGCGGTCTTATGATGGGATTGAATAACGTCCTGACTGCCAGCGGGCTTTTCGTACCAGGACAGTCTCTGGTGGAAGCCTATCCATTTCTGGCAGATTTCGCGGCAATGATCAATACCTTTGCCAGTGCTGCCTATGCATTTTTGCCAATACTGATTGGTTTCTCCGCCACGAAGATGTTCGGCGGAAATCCGTACCTTGGCGCGGTCATCGGTATGATTATGGTATCCGGAGATCTTTTGAATGCATATGGATACGGAACTGCCGTGACAGAAGGGACGATACCGGTCTGGAATGTATTCGGCTTGACCATTGAGAAAGTTGGATATCAGGGAACGGTTCTTCCGGTATTGGCAGCATCCTTTATCCTAGCATTTGTAGAGAAGAAATTACATAAATATGTTCCGGAGGTTCTGGACAACCTTCTGACCCCACTTCTCTCAGTCATGATTACCGGTTTTGTTACCTTTACGGTCGTGGGAGGAATCATGAGAACAGCAGGTAACCTGCTGACCGACGGACTGCTCTGGCTCCATGACAGCCTTGGTGTTATAGGAGGTATGATTTTCGGATTCCTGTATTCGCCGCTTACCATGACCGGTATGCATCACAGTCTGCTTCCGGTGGAGATCCAGCTGATCGCAGGCGCAGGTTCCTTCCTGCTGGCGATTGCATCCTGCAACAATGTAGCGCAGGGGGGAGCGACTATCTGCGCGATGCTGCGTACCAAAGACCCGAAGATGAAGAGCGTTGCCGCTACTTCCGGCGTATCTGCCATGCTCGGCATTACAGAGCCGGCTATGTTCGGTGTTAATCTGAAACTGAAATATCCATTCTATGGAGCAATGCTTGGTTCTGCGCTTGGCGGCGGTTATGTGACCCTGACCAATGTCCTGAATTCCTCTCCGGGATCTGCCGGTGTGATCGGCTTTGTATGTGTACAGCCGGACAGCATGATGAACTTCCTGATCGGTGTGGCGATCTCCGTAGTGGCAGGCTTTGGATTTACCTATGTCATGTCCAATATGAAGAGGTTTAACAAGGAACTGGAGACAGAGACAGCACCCGCAGCAGGTTCCACAGCAGAAGAGATTGAGGACGAGATTCCGGTCATGGAGAAAAATGTGATCTACAGCCCTCTTGCAGGAGAGGCAATCCCCATGAGTGAGGTGCCGGATGATACCTTTGCGGCGGAAGTTCTTGGAAAAGGAATGGCCGTGATTCCTTCTGAAGGAAAAGTGGTGGCTCCATGTGAAGGAGAAGTGTCTACGTTATTCGATACCAGACATGCAGTTGGTATTACTACAAAAGACGGAACAGAGCTTCTGATTCATGTAGGCGTGAATACGGTGGAGCTGGAAGGAAAATACTATACGGCTCATGTGACACAGGGTGATAAAGTAAAGCCTGGCCAGCTTCTTCTAACCTTTGATATGCAGAAGATCCAGGCAGCAGGTTATCCGGTAGTCACGCCGGTGATTGTTGCCAACACAGAGGAATACAAGAACGTGACTGGTTTAAAGACCGGTAAGATCCGGCGTATGGAGCCGCTGATCAAGGTCGAGGAAGCATAATGACAGGAAAGAAAATTGTGTTTCTGGACATCGACGGGACATTTACTGTCCCGTTGGAATGTCCGACAGAGCTTGCAGTAAGAGCAGTACAGAAGGCAAGAGAAAATGGACATAAAGTGTTTATTAGTACCGGACGCAATATGCCGATTGTAAGCGAAGATGTCTTGGAAGTGGGATTTGACGGAGTTGTGGCGAGCGCAGGAAGACATATCGAAATTGACGGTAAAGTGATACGGGACAGCGTTCTTCCTGAAGATATAATTCAGCACTGTTTGAAGATTTTCCACAGGTATGGAATCTACTGCAGAATCGAGAGTCCAGAAGGGATCTACATTGACAGTCGTCTTCAGGAGATTCTTACCAGTGCGTCTGCGGATCTTTCAAATTCTGAACTAATCCGGATGAAGAAGGAACTGGTCACCGGTATTGGGGTAAAACCTTATACGGAATATCCCCGAAACGGGGCCTATAAACTGGGGTTCATCTGTACGGATTTGGCAGACATTGAAAGGACAAGGCCGTATTTGGAAAAAGAGTTTCATTATGTGATTCATCCTTATGCAGAAGACGCGGATTGCTATAATGGAGAAATTATCTGGCGGGATATGGATAAAGGCGAAGCCATGATGCGCGTCTGCGAATATTACGGGGCAGATCTGTCGGACACGATTGCGTTTGGAGACAGCATGAATGACCAGCAGATGCTGGAACATTCAGGGATTGCCGTGGCAATGGAAAATGCCAGTCAGGATCTGAAACAATATGCGGATATTGTCTGTGAAAGTGTGGAAGAAGACGGAATCTATCATGAATTTCAAAGACTGAATCTGATTTAGGGGTAAATGATCTTTATGAAAAAATCTATGACCAGAGAAGAGTATCTGGAGTATTTTGACAAAAGTATAGAAAAAATAGAAC
>CAMWMT010000193.1 GCA_947175375.1 uncultured Clostridiaceae bacterium
ACTACAGCTTTCAAAAGTGCTTACAAAGGAATTGGGAAGGGGATTTTCACGTTCCAATTTACAGAATATGAGGCTTTTTTATTCTAATTACCCAAAATGCCAGACGCTGTCTGGCAAATTGTCATGGTCCCATTATTGTGAATTATTATCTATATCTGATAAAGACAAAAGAAGTTTCTATGAAAAAGAATCTGAAAATGCCGGCTGGTCTGTTCGCGAACTGAAACGGCAGATTGCCAGTTCTTTGTTTGAACGTCTGTTGCTTTCCCGTGGCGATGCCAATAAGGAACAGGTCTTGTCGCTTGCCAGGCAGGGAGTTGAGTACTCTAGCCCTGAAAAAATCATTCGAGATCCCTATGTGTTTGAATTTCTTGGAGTACCTGAGAATAAACCGTTGCCGGAAGGTGAGCTGGAAACGGCCTTGGTCAGACAGATTGAGGATTTTCTACTGGAATTAGGACGTGGTTTTATGTTTGTGGGAACTCAGCAACGTGTAACAGTAGGAAATGTTCATCGCTATGTGGATATGGTCTTTTACAATAAAATACTGCGGGCTTATGTTTTGATTGAGCTGAAGACAGTAAAACTCATGCCGGAAGCAGTTGGACAGTTGAATATGTATCTGAATTATTATGCTGCAGAAGTAAATGATGTGGATGACAATCCGCCAATTGGTATTATTCTGTGTACAGATAAAGACAATCTGGATGCTGAATATGCATTGGGCGGTCTCTCAAATCAGATCTTTGCTTCAAAATATGTATTGTATATGCCAGATAGAGAGCAGTTGATTCAGCAGGTGGAAGATGTTCTGAAACGCTGGCATGACAGGGAGGAAGAGGATGAGCAGTGAAAATATTTCAGCAATTATTTCAAAGGTATGGGGACTTTGCAATCCGCTTCGGGATGATGGTGTCTCCTATGGGGATTATTTGGAACAATTGACCTATTTGATTTTTCTAAAGATGTCAGATGAATATTCAAGACCGCCGTATAAGAGAAAGACAGAAATTCCGGCTGGATATACTTGGACGGATATGAATGCGCTGAAAGGAGCAGAACTGGAAGATCAGTATAAAGCAACACTGGAAAGGCTAGGTGAAGGAGGCGGTATTCTTGGCCAGATTTTTAAAGGTGCAGTAAATAAGATTAGCAATGCGGCAATTTTGTATCGTGTGGTACAGATGATTGACAAAGAAAAATGGGTGTCCATGTCCACGGACGTGAAGGGTGAGATTTATGAAGGGCTGCTTCAGAAAAACGCAGAGGATGTCAAAAGCGGTGCCGGTCAATATTTTACTCCGCGTCCTTTGATCAGAGCGATGGTTGCCTGTATTCGCCCGGAGCCAGGAAAGACGATTGCAGATCCTTGCTGTGGAAGCGGCGGTTTTTTTCTGGCAGCACAGGAATTTCTGGCGGATCCAAAGAATTATGCGCTTGACCGTTCGCAGAAAGAATTTTTGAAAAATGAGACGTTTTATGGGACAGAGTTGGTAATTGCTACATTTAAACTTTGTTTGATGAATCTATACCTTCATAATATTGGCGATATATATGGAAAAGTTCCTGTAATTCGGAATGATGCATTGCTCTCTGATCCTGGATATCGTGTAGACTATGTACTGACTAATCCGCCTTTTGGCAAAAAATCATCTATTACTTTTACCAATGAAGAAGATGAGCAGGAGGAAGAAGATCTTGTCTACAACAGGCAGGATTTCTGGACAACCAGCTCTAACAAACAGTTGAATTTCGTACAGCATATCAATACGATTCTGAAATCCACGGGCAAAGCGGCAGTGGTTGTACCAGATAATGTATTGTTTGAAGGCGGCGCCGGGGAAACAATTCGTAAAAAACTGCTGGAGACTACAGACTTACATACGATTCTTCGTCTGCCTACAGGAATTTTTTATAAGCCTGGCGTGAAAGCGAATGTAATATTTTTTGATAAATGTCCGGCAAGTCCGGAATATCAGACCAAAGAGGTATGGATTTACGATTTTCGAACCAATATTCATTTTACGCTGAAGCAACATCCCATGACAGACACAGATTTGCAGGATTTTATTAATTGTTATCATCCGGAGAATCGATACCAGCGTAGCGAAACGTGGTCAGAGGAAAATCCGGATGGGCGCTGGAGAAAATTTTCTGCAAAGGAAATTCTGGAACGGGATAAGACCAGTCTGGATATATTCTGGATCAAAGATAAATCACTGGCGGATCTGGATAATCTCCCGTCTCCGGATGAACTGGCGGTTGATATTATTGAAAATCTGCAGAGTGCATTGGAGAGTTTTCGAGAATTGCAAGTGCAGTTAAAAAAGTAATATATGAAAGAAACACAAACATTTAGAATGACAAAATGATATACAGCGCCACGGCGCTCTATATAAAGCAGCGATAAAAACACAACGCAGCATCGACTGCAGAGCCGGTAGGTAGTCCGGCCGTACCGTTCGTGGTATCAGTAACCCTCCCTCCTTGGGTCGTCCATTCGCTGTTCCATCAAAAATTAAGGAGGAATTTGTCATGGACAAGGCAACAGGAAAACTGACAGTATTTTTTATGGAACCCTTTTGGGTTGGGCTGTTCGAGCGGATGGAGGACGGAAAGCTTTCAGCAAGTAGAGTCGTATTCGGTTCTTCAGAGCCAAAGGATTATGAAATCTATGATTTTGTTCTGAAAAAATACAGTCGTCTGAAGTTTAGTCCAGCTGTGGCAGCTGCTGTAAAGGAAAGAAAGATGAACCCTAAGAGAATGCAGCGGGATGTGAGACGTCAGCTTGCGTCCGCAGGTATCGGAACGAAGTCCCAACAGGCTTTGAAATTACAGCAGGAGCAGAAAAAGACTGAGCGTAAAAATCTGAGCCGGGAAAAATTAGAGGCAGAGAAACAGCGACGGTTTGATCTGAAACAGCAGAAACGCAGAGAGAAGCATAAGGGGCATTAAAACCCCTGGTGCACAATCTGTGATTGTGATCCGGAGGTTGCAGGAATATGAAAAAAGGGGAGAAGGCAGCAATCGTAGGCTGTTCCAATGGACGTTCCCAAAGAGAACAGGAGAAGATTCAGGAACTGGAACAGGTGTTGCGGAAAATGGGGATAGTCCCGGTCTTCAGCGATCGAATCTACACAGAAGAAAAGAATCATCAACCGACAGGAAGAGAACGGGCAGAGCAGCTGATGAAGTTCTACCAGGATGATGAAATTCGGGAGATATTCGATATCTCTGGTGGTGACATCGCCAACGAGATTCTGCCATATCTGGATTATGATGTGATCGCCGGTTCCGGCAAGAGATTCTGGGGTTACAGCGACCTGACGACCGTTATGAATGCGATCAGTGGGAAGACAGGGAACGAATCGATTCTGTATCAGGTGAAGAATCTGGTGGGCAAGAATGGGGAGACGCAGCAGGAAGATTTTGAAAATTTTCTGTTTCGGGATTCTGAAACGTTGACCAGGTTTTCTTACAGATTTATACAGAAGGACTCCATGTGTGGGGTGACCGCAGGCGGAAATATCCGCTGTCTTTTGAAGCTGGCGGGGACATCATACTGGCCGGATCTGAAGGGAAAGATACTGGTACTGGAAGCTTTGGGCGGAAGGCGGGAGCAGTTGATCACATATCTCAGTCAGCTAAAGCAGATGGAAGTATTTGAACAGGCCGCCGGGATTCTGCTTGGAACGTTTACAACAATGGAAAAAGAAGAAGGGACTTTAGAAGTTTGTGAACTGGTTAAGTATTTTGCAGGGTCGAATCTTCCCATTGCGAAGACACAGTTGATCGGGCATGGGGAAGATTCGAAAGCGGTTATTATAGGAAGATATCTGAAGCTTAGTGAAGGAAAGTAGAGAATTCTCTCATCCAGCGGCAGCTTCCGGGAAGCGGAGCTTCTTTTAAGAGGAATCTACGGAGGATTAAATGATTATGAAAGCATTTTTTGATGTTGACGGTCTGGTTATGCGTTTTAGACCTGCAAAAGATAAGGAAAACCAGGAAGATACCTCCTTGGTGTCTGCAAATCCTGAGTCAGGAGAGCGGAAATGGAGCGTGAAGGATGTACACGGTATTGCAAAGATCAGTTATATCTGGGAGTATTATAAGCTTCCGATCGCGATTGCCTGCATCCTTTTGTATATTGCTGGTTATATAATATACAGTAATGTGACACATAAAGATACGGTTCTCTACACGGCGCTAGTCAATGTTGCGGTATCTGATTCTTTTACAGAAGAATTGAATACAGATTTCCTTGTGTATCTCGGGGCAGATGCCAGAAAAGAACAGGTAATGATCTATAGCGACCTGTATCTGGCAGATAGAGAGTCCAATGTTGACCAGAATTATATTTATGCTTCAAACACCAAGATCGTTGGTTCGATCGCCGGGGAACTGCTGGATGTTGTTCTGATGGATCAGACAGCTTTTGATATCATGTCAAAAAATGGTTATCTCTGTAATATAGAGGAGCTTTTGCTTCAGGAGGCCCCAGATCTGTACGAGGAACTTCAATTAGGGCTGACAGATAAATATCCCATGGCTGTTGACATTTCGTCGTCGGATCTCGTTCTAAAAGAAGAGCTTAACGGAACTTTGTATCTGGGGATTATTGCCAACGCCCCGCATAAGGATACTGCGATTGCCTGTCTGAGGTATCTGACAGCTTCACTGCCGTAATATTTATGAAAAATGCTGATATGAATGATTTTTGACATCATATGTTGACAATCAGGTAGCTTTTCCGGTAGACTGTGTCTGTAGGACAGAATATGTTTATCCGGTGTTTGGAAATTACCGAAAAAGTATGATAAATGGCGCACAAACTGGTGATTGAAGCATGCAAGAGTTTGGTGCCGTTTATATAGAAGCAAGCAGGAGGTTTTAAGGTTTTATGACAAGTCAGACACTGCGCGAAGCGCGGAAATATGAGGAAGTATCCAGAAAGACGATTGGAGAAGAAGCCAGGCCGGCATTTCATCTCTCTGCCTGTACAGGCTGGATGAACGATCCCAATGGTTTTTCTTATTATGGTCACAAGTATCATATGTTTTATCAATATCATCCCTATGATTCTGTATGGGGTCCCATGCACTGGGGACATGCGGTGAGCGAGGATTTGCTTCACTGGGAATTTTTACCGGCAGCGTTGGCTCCGGACGAGCCATATGACAGGGATGGATGCTTTTCCGGCAGTGCCATTGAACTACCGGATGGAAGGCAGCTTCTTATGTATACGGGAGTGGTAAAGGAACGTACACTGGAAGGTGGTTTTTGTGAGTTGGAGACCCAGTGCCTGGCAGTTGGAGACGGACTGGATTATGAGAAATTTGAGCAGAATCCGGTACTGGACCGGACGGATCTGCCGGAAGGGTCTAGTGTACACGATTTCCGCGATCCGAAGATCTGGAAGGAGGAAGATGGTACATATCGCTGTGTAGTGGGCAACCGTCCGGCGGATGGAAGCGGACAGGTACTGCTCTTTGAGAGTGAAGATGCGTTTCACTGGAGATTTCGTAAGGTGCTCGTAGAGAATCGTAACCGGTTCGGCAAGATGTGGGAGTGTCCTGATTTCTTTGGACTGGATGGAAAGCAGGTGCTGCTTGTCAGTCCTCAGGATATGCTGCCTCAGGGATTTGAGTATCACAACGGTAATGGAACGCTCTGCTTGATCGGCAGTTATGATAAGGAAACAGATACCTTTACAGAAGAGGCAGACCAGTCCATTGATTATGGCATTGATTTTTATGCGCCGCAGACGGTAGTGACGCCAGACGGCCGCAGGGTCATGATCGGCTGGATGCAGAACTGGGATACTTGTGGTGTTACCGGACCTACTTCACGAGCGGTGCC
>CAMWMT010000194.1 GCA_947175375.1 uncultured Clostridiaceae bacterium
GAGATCACCACCGGTAATACCATAAAAAATATCATAGAGCTTCTTAGGCAGGCATATCCGGACCGCCTTTGCTATTCTGCAGCGTCTCTGTTGAATGGAATGACAGCAGCATATCAAAAAGAATACGAAGAGAGCGGAATTCGTCTTCACTGGCTTTTAAAAACCTGTCATGATACTTATGAAGAGCGAATTGTGGATTGTAGAGGGGATGGGACATATCACAGCTGCGATATCCGAATGCCATCTGTTATTCCAGAAGAATACAGGATATCCGGCTATCCGAATGCCCGCAGACTGACTGACGGGAAGGAATATGGGACCGCATGCAGGCAGATGGGGCAGAAAGTACTGGATTATCTGCATCCGATCGGAGGAGAACGGATCCTTGTGGTCGGTACGGAAGAATTCATGTATCCGGCGCTTTTGCTGGCGTCCATGCTGGAAGAAAAAGCGGGTCAGGTCCGGTGCCATTCCACAACTCGGAGTCCTATTATGGTCAGCAGTGAAAAAACATATCCATTGCATGCACGTTATGAACTTCGGAGTTTCTATGATGATCAAAGGATCACATTCCTGTATGACTTGTCAGCGTATGACAGGGTGTGTATTGTGACAGATGCTAAAGAGGCAGAAAAAGAAGGTTTGTATTCTCTGATCAATGCGCTTGTTTCCTGCGCAAATGACAAAATCTATATGATAAGGTGGTGTCAGTCGTGAGAAGTTCCTATAAAGAGGATGACGTGATATGGCTTTTGAAGGATATTACCGGCCTTGTGGAACCTCTGCCGGCGGAAGAAAGAGAACGCCTGATCCAGTCTGGCAGACATTACTGTGAGATGCTGCCACTGGAATATGTGCCGAGCGCTGCCTATATGGAGACGTATCAGGAAGCTCTAAAGCATTTTGCGGGACCAGTGGCAGCGGCAGTGGGAAGACTTTCAGATCGGATCATGGAAGAAAGAGGCAGCTCTGTCGTACTCGTCTCACTGGCAAGAGCCGGAACTCCTGTTGGGATCCTGATCAAGCATTATATCAGAAAAAAATACAGAATATCAGTTCCGCATTATTCCATATCCATTATCAGAGGAAGAGGAATCGATCACAATGCCATGGCTTTTCTTTTAAAAAAATACAGTCCCAGGCAGCTTCTTTTCGTGGATGGATGGATCGGAAAGGGCGCGATCCTCGGTGAACTGAAGAAAGAGATGGAAGTTTACAAAGGAGTATCTCCGGAACTGGCAGTCGTGGCAGACCCTGCCAATATGACAAGACTCTGCGGCACCCATGAGGATATTCTGATCCCCAGTTCCTGCCTGAACAGTACTGTATCCGGCCTGGTCAGCCGGACCTTTTTGCGGGATGATATCATTGGACCAGAGGATTTTCATGGAGCAGTCTATTATGGAGAACTGACAGAATCAGATCTGTCCGACGATTTTATCCGGACGATCGAAGCAGAATTCGATCAGGTAGAGGGCATAGAAGAAAAACCAATAGACGGACAGGGAATTGATGAAGTCAGAGAACTTGCCCTTCAGTTTGGGATCCGGGATATCAACCTCATCAAACCGGGTATTGGGGAAGCAACCCGGGTACTGCTTCGGAGAATTCCTTGGAAAGTGCTGATCCGGAAAGAACTGAAAAATGATCCTTCTCTGGCACATCTGATCCGTCTGGCAGAAGAAAAGCAGGTGCCGGTAGAATACTATCCGCTCAGACATTATAAAGCGTGCGGATTGATCAAAAAACTGGCAGATACGTGACAGGAGGTGTTACAAAATGTTCTTTGTCCGTATGCTCAGCACTCGTATGAAATGAATCGGACTGAGGGCTGGCTTACATTTTGCAACACCCCGTGTTTATATATAAAAAGATATGATTAACGAAATCCGGTGAAATATGAATAGTATATATTAGTGGACTCCGAAAGCTTCAGACAGCATGAGGATCCGTCGCGCCCAGTTGGAATGCACCTTATATTCGTTCATGCGTTCGCCGGAAGTACATCCGGACACCAGATTTGGGGAAGTCTGATCCCAGCCCAGGATGGCTCTGGCATCTGCCAAATCTTTTTTTGATACTTTATAGGCTTCATTGACCAGTTCGATCTGTCTGGGATGGATGACCGTCTTGCCGGTAAAACCGCACAGGCGGTCCTGCTTCAGTTCTTTTTTCAATCCCTTTTTCCAGTGTTTTCCATGATAATATTCCCATACAGGACCGGAGATTACATAATCTTTCCCGAAGACTGCGATAATATCTGAAAAAATATCAGAGATAGTACGGATGTTGTGTATGGATTCTTCAGGACTTCTGCGAAATCCATAGACATGACATAAGTCGTTGCCGCCCACCCGGACATTAAGTACCAGTTCTTCCATGGAATCTAGCTTTTCCTTCAGGATATACAGAAGATCCTGTCGGCCTCGTAGATCTGTCAGAGATGGATCTTCCAAAATTGGCATCATATAGACAGGTTTCTTGGAATTCTGGTTGACAGACAGGATTGCTTCTATATAAGAGTTTGCATTTTTTGACGAAAACTTTGGAATGATAAATCCATGGATCAGATGCGCAGCATTTCCTAAAAGAATAAGCAGCTTAGCAATCTGTTCCGGATTCCGCACCCTCACAAAGATCTTTGGAATAAAAAATGCTGTTTCTTCGAAGGCCTGCCGGAGTCTCTCCAGAGTGACAGCAAGCTGCCGCTCTGCCGCTTCCACATGGTCATCGGAGATCGTATCCTCCAGACAAAGGGCAAGAGAATAATGCGTTCCAAAACGTTCCCGGATCAGAGAGTCGGCAATGCCCATATGATTGGCCGGGCAGTATAAAAGTGGTCCTACACTGTAATATAATACCGAATCTTTCATAAAACAGAATTCACTCCTCATATAATCACAATGTCCACATTATAACATTATTGGGAAGAAAAGCATAGTAATTATTTTTGTGATATGGTATAATGAAAAAAATTTATTTGTGTGGCAGAGTACACGTTGTTGAGTCGACGCTACGTTTATATGTGTGGATTTTACCCGAGAGCAGCCGCTGAGGGTGGAGGGATCCCCTCGCAGGCCCTTCGGGGGCGTTTTTAGCTTCGGCAAGATCCACCACTTACGGAGACTTGACGCGAGGGCTCTCCCGAGCGTCTTAGTCGTAGTTAGTGGTTAGCTTGACGGAGCGTTGCCCCGGGGCTGTGAGGGGGTCCCTCCACCCTCAGTGGCGTCCGGCCTGTGGCAACACATATTCCCTGACGCTCTTCCTTCGTACGACTGCACATTCAGGAAAAGGTATGCGTGAAAAATCATGAAGATAAGACATAACATGTCAGATGTTTTCTCTATAAATGAATTTGCGAATATCAGAGGAACATTTGGCGGAGACTATAAGGATGTATGTTTCATCCGGATGCTTGGAATGAATTCCACCTATACAGACGAGATCCGGCAGATGGACAGCCTTCTGTCAGAGCAGGCATCAAAAGGACAGATGAGATACCAGAGACTCAATGAACTTCCCCGTCTGGTCTCATCGGAAGACGTGAACTACTATTCCGGCTGCTACGACAACTGGACCGCTGGCGGCAGGAAGACACTGGAACTGAAAGCTTCCGCTCAGAACGGGCTGCTGAAAGAGATTTTGGGAACTGCCTGCAGTGAGGCCGTACGTCTTTTCGGGCAGGTAACGCCCCATGCCAGCGCCTCTATGGAGAAAAACTTTGCAGTAAAACTAATGTTCTGGGCAGATCAAACAGCAAAGGAACTGCTGGATGGATTTCAGCCAGGGAATGTTATGAAACTGGTGATGTCCAATGCTTCCAAAAAACAGGAATATCTGTTTGCCAGCTTTATGACCATGCTGGGAGCAGATGTGATGCTTCTTCAGTATCAGTCGGATATCGATGCGCAGCTTGAGCGGCTGAATCTGTCCAAAAAGGTGCAGCTTGGAGCGTTTGGGGTATGTACACTTCCGGTGTATCAGCCATATGTTCCGGCTCCTGCGGTTCCACCTCACACGGAGAGAAGGAATAACCGTTCCGCTGTGACCCGCGAACGGAAGCCTTTGGAGGTACGGGTGGCAGGAACAGGCGCGAGAACGAATCAGGAAGCTGGCCGGCCGGGAAGCGCCGGTTCGGGAACCGGACAGCCGCAGAGGAATGGTTCCGCCAGTCAGGCACAAAGGAATGCTTCAGGTGCAGTTCAGATACAGAGAAATACATCTGGAGTGGGAAGTAGCAGGAGAACCGGTCCGCGTCGGGAGCTGGATTTTGAAGAGCTGGCACGTCTGGCTTCTTCCGTGGTAATGATCTCCGTTCACGATCAAAAAGGTGAAGTGCTGGGAAACGGCTCCGGTATTATGGTCGGAGAAGGCGGATACATACTGACCAACCATCATGTGGCCAGAGGAGGAAGATTCTATTCCGTCCGGATTGAGGATGATAATACAGTCTACAAGACCGACGAAGTCATCAAATATAACTCAGTTTTGGATCTGGCAGTGATCCGGATCGACCGAAGATTAAGACCGCTTCCCATCTATGCAGGGGGCAAGGCCCTGGTTCGGGGACAGAAGGTGGTTGCCATCGGTAGCCCGCTGGGACTGTTTAATTCCGTTTCTGACGGGATCATATCCGGATTCCGTGTAATCGATAATGTGGACATGATCCAGTTCACGGCGCCCATCTCTCACGGAAGTTCCGGTGGGGCAGTCCTGAATATGTATGGCGAGGTGATCGGGATCAGTACGGCAGGCTTCGACAATGGACAGAATATCAATCTGGCAGTGGGGTATGAATTTATCACCCAGTTTGTCAGTGGATTTACAGGACAGTATGGAAAGTGAAGTTATGGATGCATGTTTGAACACAGAAGACTTCAGAATCTGGAAGATTATTTTTTAACACTGGATCAGAGACGGGAGCGGGGGATCTATTTCTACCGGATCAATGGCTGTAATGACGCGGTCCGGGATTTTCTTGGAAAGTATTATGAAGCAGCGAGAAAGAACGGTGTGATCATAGAAGGGAAGATTCCCAATCCCGAAGAGAAGAATCTCAGTTACTATGAAGAGATCATGGGCAGGGAATTCCGGATGGATGCAGGTTTTATGGAAAAAAGCCTGAGAAAATGGCTTCCAAGGATGAACGATGTCCAGAGGAGGCAGGTGGCTTCTTCCCTTTATGATACGTTGTCGGACATGCGCAGAGCAGGCAAGAACGACAACATTTTGAAAAACGCCTACATTAAGTTCATGTGCTGGCTTTACTATAAGTTTGAACGGATCGTGAACCGTCTGGGAGAAGGGGAGATTCCGAAGATCCTGTATGAAGGAGCCGTCACCGCTTATGAACTGAAGATCCTGGATATACTGGCCAAGGCAGGCAGTGATATTATACTTCTGCAGCGGGAAGGAGATCAGAACTATCTGAGACAGGATCCGGCAGGTGCCCTGTCTTATGCTCTGGAACTGCCGGGTATGGAGCCGTTTCCGGAGGATTTCGGCATCCGGTGGCTGCGAAGAGAAGCGGAAAAGAGATGGAACCGGGAAAGGCTCTATGGCGGCGGACCATCGGTCACGAACTGTACCAACGCCTGGATCGAAGGAAAAGGGCTGGAGGATATCTTAAAAGGAAGTTCTGAAAGGGGCACGGACAACCGGTTCTTCTATAACTGTTTTATCAGGATCAATGGGGTGGAGGACAAGGTTACTTATCTGAACGAGCTTTATCAGTTCCAGTTAAAGCTCAGAGATAGTAAGAGGAAGATTCTTATCGTGGAATGAGAGATTCACTGTACGACTGTGGAGGAGATCCGGGAGGTCTCCACATTGAATTATCAGGATACAGAGCAGATG
>CAMWMT010000195.1 GCA_947175375.1 uncultured Clostridiaceae bacterium
GCCGCAAACCGTGTAAGATAGGCTGTGGTTCATGACATCGGCCAGGATGAACAGATCGGTGCCTCGTACAGAGTCATACAGAATTCCCTTGGCTTCTCCGGTTCCAAAACGTGGACAGGAGCTGCGTATCATATAGGAATCTTCATGATAGCCCTGGAAGTTTGGGGTATTCTGGAATGTCTGGTTGCTTTTCTGCCGGAACTTTACCAGATAATCATCAACGTTCTGTGCCAGTTCCCGGCATCCTTCCAGTGTTGCAATCTTGAGCGGTGCAATGGGAAGGATATTTTCATAAGATAAAATATCGGACATAAGACCCTCCTGTCTCTGGTGTGCAATAGTTACTCTATTTATATCATTTTTGTGTACAGCCAGTCAACCCATATGGAAGAAATTCTGTGAGAACGGAAGAATGTGGTCCTGGAAATAAACAGTTGTCGTTCCATGAAAAACAGGGTATAATCAAAGAAATAAAGGAGTAAAGACTTATGTGGATCGTGAGAAAAATATATTGCAGGACTTTTCAGGCTGTCTTTCGGGCAGCGCTTCCTGTCCTGCCGTACCGGAATCCGAAGATCATTCCGTCGGTGGCGGGAGTTGCGGATGTGTGCAGAAAGAAGGATGTAGATTCTGTCATGATCGTGACAGACAGCGGGATCCGGGCGCTTGGCCTTACAGAATTTCTGGAAAAGACACTGACAGAAGCGGGCATCTCTTACTGTATCTATGACCGGACGGTGGCGAATCCGACCATCTGGAATGTGGAGGAAGCGAAAGAGCTGTATCTTGCGCATGGAGCGCAGGCGCTGATCGCATTTGGAGGGGGCTCTTCCATGGATTGTGCCAAAGCTGCAGGCGCAAGGATCGTGAAGCCCAGGCAGAGCATCCATCAGATGAAAGGGCTCTTAAAGGTACATAAAAAGCTTCCTCTTCTGATCGCCATACCTACAACGGCCGGGACGGGAAGTGAGACGACGCTGGCAGCAGTCATTACAGACAGTGAGAAACATCACAAATATCCGATCAATGATTTCAGCCTGATTCCCCGCTATGCGGTACTGGATTATCATGAGACCATGGGACTTCCAAGGAGCATTACAGCGACGACCGGCATGGATGCACTGACCCATGCGGTGGAGGCGTATATCGGGAATTCTACAACGAAAGAGACCCGGATGATGGCGGAGGAAGCGGTACATCTGATCTATCAGCATCTGAAAAACGCCTATGATGACGGACAGAACAAGGAAGCTAGGGGCGGGATGCTGAAGGCTGCATACTGTGCAGGAGTGGCATTTACCAAATCCTATGTGGGCTATATTCATGCGGTCGCTCATTCCTTGGGTGGGCAGTATGGGACGCCCCATGGACTTGCCAATGCGGTTATCCTGCCCATTGTCCTGCGTATGTACGGTCCGGCATGCCAGAAGAGGTTGGCGGCGCTTGCCAGGAATGCAGGGGTTGTAGATCGCAGGATGAAGGATGAGGAAGCGTCCGAATGCTTTATTGACTGGATTCAGAGAATGAATGATTCCATGGAGATTCCCCGTCATTTTCCGGAGATTCAGGAAGAGGATATTCCGGTCATGGCCAAACATGCGGATAAAGAAGGTAATCCGCTGTATCCGGTTCCGGTCCTGATGGATCAGAAAGAACTGGAACAGATTTATTATGAAGTGAAGGGAAGATGATCCATGCAGATGGAAGCATTGATGAAAAAGCAAAGAGATTTTTTTGATTCCGGAAAGACGCTTGATATTTCTTTTCGGATCAGGGCACTGGAAAAGCTGGAGCAGGCAGTGCACGTCTATGAAGAAAGACTGTATGGGGCGCTTCGGAAGGACCTTGGCAAATCAAAGGCAGAAGCCTATATGTGTGAAGTGGGGCTTACTCTGTCAGAACTCCGGTATATGAAAAAACATGTGCGTTCTTTCAGCAAGAATCATTGGGCTCGGACCCCGCTGTCACAGTTCCATGCGAAGAGTTTTACGGTGCAGGAGCCTTATGGAGTCGTGCTTATCATGTCCCCTTGGAATTATCCAGTGCTTTTGACCTTGGAACCGCTGGTTGGGGCGATTGCTGCAGGCAACTGCTGTGTGGTAAAGCCGTCGGCATATGCCCCGGCGGTTTCCCGTGTACTGGCTCAGATGCTGACAGAGACATTTGAAGAAAGATATGTAGCAGTAGTAGAAGGTGGAAGGCAGGAAAATCAGGATCTTCTGGAGCAGAGATTTGACTATATCTTCTTTACCGGAGGGGTAAAAGTAGGAAAGCTGGTGATGGAGAAGGCTTCTGCGCATTTGACTCCGGTAACGCTGGAGCTGGGCGGCAAGAGCCCGTGCATCATTGACCGTACGGCAGATATCCGGATCGCTGCAAGAAGGCTGGTCTTTGGAAAATATTTAAACTGCGGACAGACCTGCGTGGCGCCGGATTATGTGCTGGTGGAGCAGTGTGTGCAGAAGGAGCTTCTGGCATGTATTCAGAAAGAGATTATAAAGCAGTATGGAGAACGGCCTTTTGAGAATCCATCCTATGGAAAGATGATAAACCGGAAACATTTTGACCGGGTAATGAAACTGATCGACAAGAAGAAACTGGTATACGGTGGAGCATGTCATGCAGATACGCTTCAGATCGAACCGACTGTCCTCAAAGATGTGATCGAAGAAGATGCAGTCATGCAGGAAGAAATTTTTGGCCCGCTCCTGCCGGTTCTGTCAGTTAGCTCGATGGATGAAGCTTATGAGTTTGTGAAAAAACGTCCTAGACCCCTGGCGTTGTATCTGTTTACAACAGATAAAAAAACAGAAGAACGCTTTCTGAAGGGAGTATCTTTTGGCGGTGGCTGTGTGAATGACACGATCATCCATCTTGCTACTTCAGAGATGGGATTTGGAGGTGTTGGAAACAGCGGCATGGGATCTTACCATGGAAAGAAAAGTTTTGAGACCTTCAGTCATGAGAAGAGCATGGTCAAAAAATACAACTGGCTGGATCTGCCCATGAGGTATCAGCCCTATAATGAGATGAAAGAGAAGCTGGTAAGGATGTTTTTGCGATAAAGCAGATAGCTGGTTTGCAGGCAGGAAGAAGATGCGGTGGGTAAGAAAGGAGTCAGAGACAGATGAAATTCACATATCCGGCAATTATCAGAAAGACGGAAAAAGGAACCTGGCATGCAGTATTTCCGGATCTGGAGTGCTGTGAGGCAGAAGGAGATACGATTGAGGAGGCTGTAGAACATGCCAATGAAGCGGCATATGACTGGATCAGCCTGGAATTGTCGGAGGATGACGGACAGCTTCCGGCTATAACAGACGTATGTGATATGGAGCTGGAAGAAGGAGATATGGTACGAAATATCTGTGTAAATATCCGCTTTACAGATGGATGGGATGAATGAGCGCGGATTTGGGGGTTGTCGGGAAACTCAGCCCCGACTGTATGATAAGCGCTTGTATGGAGTGTATCGGACAACGAATCGGTTTTGTCCGTCTCGATCGGACTCAGACGTCCGTTTGAGACGGACAAAACCGATTCGCTGTCCGCTCCAATCCACACAGCGCTGCTTATCATACAGCCGGGGCTGCAATTCCCAGCACCCCTATTTTTCTTGACATCCATAGAAAACGTGGTAAAATGTATACGGCAGGTGATTGTATACAATAATACAAAATCGGCTGCAGCTGTATGATACATGATATGGGCTGCAGCGGAGCTTAAATGAGGAGAAAAGATGGATAAGAATAGAGCGGTTCATTTTAACAGACATACAAATTTACTGCAGCTGGAAGAACATATGTATCCGCTGGTGGATGTGAGGGATCCGAATACATTTCGGAATCTGTATCCTTATACGGAGATTCCGAAGATCGCATTCAATGATCGTATCGTTCCGCATCATATGCCGGATGAGATATGGATTACGGATACGACTTTTCGCGATGGGCAGCAGTCCCGCGCGCCCTATTCCACAGAGCAGATCGTGACCATATATGATTATTTTCATAAACTGGGCGGACATAAAGGACTGATCCGGCAGTCGGAATTCTTTTTATACAGTAAGAAGGATCGGGACGCGGTCTATAAGTGTATGGAGAGAGACTATAAATTTCCGGAAGTGACCAGCTGGATCCGTGCGAACAAAGAAGATTTCCAGCTTGTGAAGGATCTGGGTATGAAAGAGACCGGTATCCTGGTGAGTTGTTCCGACTATCATATCTTCTACAAGATGAAGATGACCAGACGGGAAGCCATGCAGCATTATCTGTATATTATACGGGACTGTCTGGAGATTGGGATCAGCCCTAGATGTCATCTGGAAGACATTACAAGAGCGGATATCTATGGCTACGTGATCCCATTCTGTCTGGAACTAAGGAATATGATGGATTATTACAACATTCCGATCAAGGTTCGGTGCTGTGATACGATGGGGTATGGGGTGAATTATCCGGGCGCTGTTATTCCGCGTTCCGTTCCTGGCATTATCTATGGTATCCAGGTGCATGCGGGTTTTCCGTCAGAACTGATCGAATGGCATGGACACAATGATTTTTACAAAGCGGTCAGCAATTCTACCACAGCATGGCTCTATGGCGCTTCCGGTGTGAACTGTTCTTTGTTCGGTATCGGAGAACGGACCGGCAATACACCACTGGAAGCGATGGTGTTTGAATATGCGCAGCTTCGGGGCACGCTGGACGGCATGGATACGACGGTCATCACTGATCTGGCAGAATATTATGAAAAAGAGATCGGCTATAAGATTCCATCCCGGACGCCGTTTGTCGGAAAGAACTTTAATGTGACCCGGGCGGGCATTCATGCGGACGGACTTCTGAAAAATGAAGAGATTTATAATATCTTTGATACGGAGATGTTTTTGAAGCGCCCGGCACTGGTATCTGTATCCAATACCTCAGGGCTTGCGGGGATCGCTCACTGGATCAATACCTATTTTGGACTGAAAGAAGAGCGGGCGCTGGATAAGAATTCCGAGCTGGTACATATGGTAAAAGCATGGGTGGATAACGAATATGAGAGCGGCCGAGTGACGGTTCTGGCAGATGAAGAACTTCTGGCGGTGATCCATGATGCAGAGGAAAAGACAGGAGTGCAGATCATGCAGGAGGCGCAGGAATAATGGGAGACAGGCAGGATTCCCAGAAGAAGCGGGATAAATACTCTCTGAGAGGACGTGTGTATGAAAGAATTCGCGAAGACATACTGAGCGGCAGGTATGAGCAGAATACAGAGCTGAAGGAGATGGCAATTGGAGAAGAACTGGGAGTCAGCAGGACTCCGGTCCGGGAAGCGCTCAGGCAGCTGGAACTGGAAGGTCTGGTCAACATCATCCCGAACCGCGGAGCTTATGTGAATATGATCACGGCAAAAGATGTGCAGGACATCTATATCATCCGTTCCATGCTGGAGGGAGTCTGCGCTAGATGGGCGACGGAATACATCACGGAGGAACAGCTGGAAGACCTGGAAGAGACGCTCTGCCTGTCGGAGTATCATACGAAAAAGGGAAACTATGAGAAACTGTATGAGCTGGACAGCCTGTTTCATGAGCAACTGTACCGTGCGTCGAACAGCCGGATACTGAATCATGTACTGTCTGACTTTCATGATTATGTAAAACGGGTGAGAAAAGCGACGATTGCTTCTCAGGGGCGTTCGGTCAAATCCACGGAAGAACATCGTGCGATCTTTGAAGCAGTGCGTGACAGAGATGCCCAAAAGGCAGAAGAGCTGGCGAAGATACATGTAAAACATACGATAGAATGTATTCAGGGATATGGGTTGGAGAAGATCCTGTGACAGGCGTATGCCGGAC
>CAMWMT010000196.1 GCA_947175375.1 uncultured Clostridiaceae bacterium
AAAATTGTCTATGTAGCGGATTACATTGAGCCCAAACGTGACAAAGCACCGAATCTCCCGGAGATCAGGCAGCTTGCGTTCACTGACCTTGATAAAGCTTTGATTAAGATACTGGAAGATACTCTCGGATATCTGGGAGATTCCGCAGAACATGTTGACGCAATGACAAAAAAGACGTATGATTACTATATACAGAAAGTAAAAGGATAACAGCGGAAGCCCGTGCGCAGAAAGGGCTGTAGCGGAACTGAAAACAGCGGAAGCCCTTTCTGGGCACAGATCAATGAGCAGACGCGAATGCGGCTGGGAATTGATCTCCGAACCCGTGCGCAGAAAGGGCTGTAGCGGAACTTAAATAGGAGGGTGTCTTATGGTAGCGAACAATTCAAAAGAGATGGCGAAGATCGCAGTCAATGCACTGGAAGAGAAGAAGGCAAAGGACCTGAAGCTTCTGGATATCTCGGAGGTCTCTGTCCTTGCAGATTATTTCATCATCGCATCCGGCAGCAACCGTAATCAGGTTCAGGCAATGGCAGATGAAGTAGAAGAGAAGCTGGGCAAGGCAGGCTTTACCCCGAAGCAGGTGGAGGGCTATCAGACTGCCAACTGGATTTTGATGGACTATCAGGATATCATCATCCATATTTTTGATGAAGAAAATCGTCTGTTCTATGATCTGGAGCGTATCTGGAGAGACGGAAGCCTGGTAGAAAAAGTGGATTTAGAGGCATAGGAATGGGAAATCATATACTTTCGATCGAAAAGACAACGGACAACCGTTTTCTGAACATGTACGATCTGCATTATGAGAACAAGGTCGGCGGCAGAGGGCTGTATCATGTGGCGTCCCGGGGAAAGGACGTGGATCATCTCAAGATCAATACCCGGAAGAACACGCCGGACGGCGTGATCATCTACAGCATCTATGGAGAAAAGCGTGACCGGATGGTGCTGGTGCGTCAGTACCGTTTTTCCATTGACGATTATATCTATGAGCTTCCGGCAGGCCTGGTGGATGAAGGAGAGACTTATGCGCAGGCAGGTGCCCGGGAACTGAAGGAAGAGACCGGGCTGGATTTTGAACCGCTGCAGGTGGACGAGATGTATCATAAGCCGTTTTATACGACCATCGGCATGACGGATGAGTCCTGTGCAACGGTCTACGGTTATGCCACAGGGACTGTGTCCCGTGAGGGATTGGAGGATAACGAGCAGCTGGAAGTCGTTCTTGCGGACCGGGATGAGATCCGGCGGATCCTGAAAGAAGAGAACGTGTCGATGAACTGCGGTTATCTGATGATGCATTTTCTGCATCATACGGAAGAAGACCCGTTTTATTTTGTCAGACAGGAATAATTGACTTTGCTTGGGATGGGAGCCCACCATCTAGAACTTTTGACTGACCTGGAATGAAAGCATGCCAACCGTGCCTTTTTCCAGGTCATTGTTTTGAACATGATATATTTTATGTGAGTGAGGTGATACATATGGCGATTATCGGAATCGATCTGGGTACGACCAACAGTCTGGTATGTGTCTGCCAGGATGGACAGGTCAGACTTGTTCCTAATTCGCTGGGGCAGGTACTGACACCAAGCGTGGTCAATGTGGAGGCCAACGGGGAGATCTGTGTCGGCGCCGTGGCAAAAGAGCGGCTGGTCACGCATCCATCAGATACGGCGGCTTCTTTCAAACGGTATATGGGAACTGAGAAAGTATTTACACTGGCAAAACGTTCCTTCACTCCTCAGGAACTGTCGTCCTTTGTATTGCGTCAGTTAAAGGAGGATGCGGAGCGGTTTCTGGGGGAAGAAGTGACAGAGGCGGTCATCAGTGTACCGGCATATTTTAATGATCATCAAAGATATGCTACCCGAGAAGCGGGAAGGTTGGCAGGCATGCAGGTGGAGCGGCTGATCAACGAGCCTTCCGCGGCTGCGCTCGCTGCCAGCAGGCTCAGCGGTCAGGAAGAAGGAAGCTATCTGGTATTTGATTTGGGCGGCGGGACACTGGATGTATCTGTAGTGGATTATTTTGAAAATGTGATCGAGATCATTGCAGTCAGCGGGGACAATCATCTGGGCGGAAATGATTTTGATGAGGTGATCGCGCGCAGATATTGTGAAGCTGTCGGCATAATCTATGAAGAACTGGAAGAGCACGAGAAAGCGTCTCTCCTGCGGCTGTCGGAAAAGTGTAAAAAAGAATTGACCGCTCGAAAAGAAGCTGTGCTTATCTTTGGACCGGAAGGGCAGGCTTTCACATTTACGAATATGCTTCTGGCGGAATCCTGTCAGAACCTTTTCGACCGGATCAGTCAGGCAATCAAAAATGTACTGAGAGACAGCAGAAGGACGATCGATGAGATCGACGAGGTAGTCCTGGTGGGCGGTTCCTCCCGGATGCCAGTGATTTTCCTGTTTCTTCAGACCTTTCTTGGGAAAAGTCCCTGTATGATCGGTTCTCCGGACGAGATCGTGGCAGCGGGTGTCGGTACTTATGCGGGAATCAAGGAACGAAAGCAGGAGATCCGGGATCTGGTGCTGACGGATAGCTGTCCCTTTACGCTGGGGACCAATGTAGCCAACCATTCGGACCATGCCAGGCCGATCATGTCCCCGATCATTGAAAGGAACAGCATCCTTCCCAGTTCCAAGATTGGATATTATACAAATGCTTACGACGGCCAGTCTCATATCTCCATTGGCATCTATCAGGGAGAATCCTATTATTGCGAAGACAATATAGAACTGGGAAAGATCGAGATGGATATTCTTCCGGTCCGCAAAGGGGAAGCCATGATCGAAGTCCGTTTCACCTATGATATTAATGGAATTCTGGAAGTGGAAGTGACAGACCGGTATCAGAACAAAACAGAACGGGCAGTGGTGACGAGCAGAAATTTCCGGTTGTCCGAACAGGAATTAGAACAGCGTCTGAAGGAACTGAATACATATAAACTGGCGTCTTCGGGTGGAATTCGCACCAGACTGGTTCTGGCAAGAGGAGAACGCCTGTTTGCACAGCTCCTGGGGGACGAACGAAGAGAGATTGTCGAAGTAATGCAGAGACTCGAAAAAATCATGAATGAACAGAATGATCAGAAGATCGCCAACAGTCTGCGGGAGGCGGAAGCAGTCTTTGACCGCCTTGAAGGACTGGAGCCGTAGACACAGATGGGAATGACAGACAGATGAATATATGGGATATCCTGCAGATTGAACCGACTATAGATAAGAAAACCATCCGACGGGCATATGCTGCCAGGTCGAGAGTTGTTCATCCGGAAGAAAATCCGGAGGAATTTCGTACGCTCTATGAAGCATATCAGGAAGCTCTGAAGTATGCGCAGTGGCGTGAGAGATCTGTGAACCCTCCAGAAGAGCCAGAATCGGAGAAACCAGAAACGAAAGATTCGGAGATCAGAACTGCAGAGACGAGTGAGGAAGAAACAGGAAAGCCGGAAACGGAAAAGACAAATACTGAAGATCCAGAGCAGGAGGCACTGGCTGATTATTTTAAGGAGAATCTGCAAAAGCAGGAAGAACGGCTTGTTCAGTTTCAGGAACACTGGGAAAGATTTAAAAACAGTTATCGTACCGCAACAGCTGTCAAGGATCTGAGTGACTATCTTCGTTCAGAAAAATTTCAGGAGATCAAATGGCATCCAGTAGTTCTGGATATTTTGACAGAAGCTGTTGGCGGCGATATAAATTCTGAAGAAGAAATCCTTGAAACCATTTGGGACGTCTATGATTTTCAGGAAGATGGATCAGGATATGAAGGAAATGTAAAGAAACTTGCTGATTTTCTTCGGTCAAAGCATAGCATATGGATTCTCAGAAAACAGGAACAACAGCAAAGAGAATTAAATAAGACGCTTTGGAAAAGATTAATCATGGCGTTTGCAATCCTGTTTCTTTTCGCGGTGCCTTTTCTGGTGTATGATTTTCTGACAGCGGAACAGCGTTATGTGACCAATTATATGCGGGAAATGTATCCGGGAGAGCAGTTTTCCAGACCGGAACGAAGGGATGAGCCTTCAGAAGGAATCCGAATTTATGATCTATATTCTAAGAAATATCCGGAACTTCCAATCACTGTGGAAGTAAGCGGCTCCACGCTCCCGGGAAAATATCGTAGCGCAGAGGATGATTATCGCAGTATACTTTTAAAATATTATGCAGAACAGTATGGATTGTCGTATGGTATACAGTCGGATCGTATAGGTGACAGAATAGTCACTTTGTATTATCCGGATTATGACCATATTGATGAATTCTGTGGTCTTGTGGCGAAGATGTTCCGTGAGCAGGAGGATCTGCGCATACTTGATGAAGTAGGAATCTGCCCGGAAAATATTGTATTTCCCGACATCATGATCAGAGGAGGGGATATTTATTTCGATCTGTCAAAAGTACAAATTTATACGTTGGAAGAATTGGCAGAAGAATCAGAGCTGTCCGATCATATCCGGGAAGCTTATGTGGCGTACATGTTCAACTATGAGTCATGGAATCTGACGGATCAACAATATCGGGAACTGGGACCGGTCTATGAGGCCATGTGCATGGAATGGGATTCGAGACGGGGGGACTGGGTTAACCTGTATGATGGGGAAGAAAAGATATGCAGGTTGTTTATAGCGGTCTATTCAACAGCAGAGTATAATGAGTTGTTCGACGGTTATACAAGATGGTCGAATTCGACCTGGATCACCGTAGGAAATATCTGGCATCTTTTCCTGGTCAATGGCGCTGACGTTACGGTTTCTGAGGACAGAAAAGGATTTCGGGTGGAATATGAGGGAAAGATCGGGATCTTTGGAGCAGGAACGGAAACATCCATGAGATTGAACGATGTTGAAAAATGGTATTAAAGCAGACAGGGAATAGAAATATCAAGGGGCTGTCGGGAAACTAAGCCCCGGCTATATGATATGCGCTTGTATGGAGTGTATCGGACAGTGAATCGGCTTTGTCCGCTCCAATCCACACAGCGTTGCTTATCATACGGCTGGGAGTGCATTTTCCGGCAGCCCATTATTATCAGGCAGTGAATTTATCGCTTCAATCGTCTGCCGGTGTTAGGATATCCCACAGCTGATCGGAAATGAATATATGGTTCCTTAATGGCATCCCATACGCCGCAGGACACACTGCATCATCTGCACTTCCTGTTTCTGCGAACAGATGATTGAATCCAGAATCGGGATCAGCTCCGGACAGATGCAGTACCGCAGTGTATTTTCCGACATGGCGATGGCGCCGCAGTGGTGGGGGATCATCTCCCGGATAAAGTTGGCATTGATGCAATTGGTGGCACAGGCGTGCTTCATCTGACAGAACATGGTCTGCATGATCTTCTTCGTGCGGGTCTGATAACAGCACAGATCGTCCTTGCAGTTGTGAACGGCATCGCACTGACACAGGATCGCACGCATGTCGGAGATGCTTTTCGTTTGCTCCGTAATGATCTGAAGGGCGAGATTCTGGAGCGGGATATTCGTGGTGTACCTCAGGAGATTCCTTGACATCTCGATGGCTCCCTGATGATGCGGGATCATCTGTGTGATGAAATTGTGAGAGATACTGTCTGACAGGTCTGCATGGGTCATTCCGTCGATCATATCACACAGAATGGAATCATAGACTGCCAGATAATCATTGGTGACGTTGCTGAAATTACATGATCTGTTCATAGTTACCGGTTTATTACATTCTTTTTGATAGTATATGGAGATATTCCTTCTTTTGTCACTGTCCGGACGAGGAGGCAGACGCTGCATTAAGATCCGTGAGCAGGAGACTTTCATGTACCGGTATATCCTTGGTGTACAT
>CAMWMT010000197.1 GCA_947175375.1 uncultured Clostridiaceae bacterium
ATTGGATTTGTGGTCGTCAATCCACTTTTCCTTTATCCGGATTACAAACCGGTATTGACTCCGGAAGAACTTGCCTGCCTTGGAGTAAAAGAAAGTGAAGAGCTTGCCTGCTATGCCATTTGCTCCATGCGCAGCAATTATCTGGATAACACTGTAAATCTCAAGTGTCCCATTGTCATTAATCCGGAGACACATTGTGCGATTCAGGTAATCTTGGAAAATTCTGATTATGAATTCCGACATGAGATGCGTTCTTTTCCTGCCGTAGTTGGCAACACAGACAATGAAGACGGAGGAAATGACAGATCATGCTGATACTTCGACGTAAAAAGAACGAAAGCCTTTTGATTGGCGATAATATCCGTATCACTATCGTCGAATGTGCAGGTGATGGAGTACGGCTTGCGATTGATGCACCCAAACAGATCTCGATTCTTCGAGAAGAGTTGTCGGAAGCTGAACAGAGCAATAAGACTGCTCTGGCTCCAAGCGCCGATTCCGTGCTTATGCTCCAGTCAATCCTGAAACACAGACATGATAAGGAAAAAAGCCCGGAAAATACCAAAAAAGAATAAAAATATTCAGAGGCTATGTGATCAGAATGTGAGCACATAGCCTCTCTTCTCTTTTCTTCTTATCTAGCCTTTCAGCGCTCTTCCCAGAAGTCTTACTCCTCTGATGATCCAGAATACAGGGAGCAGTACCGGCGCTTTTTCCAGAGTCGGATAGATCGATGACATATAATGATAATCCGGAAAGACCCATCTGATTCTTCTCTTAATGCTCTCCCAACGCTCTTTTGCTCTTTCCCTGCGTCTCTTCCGCTCTTCTTCCTTTCTCTCCTTTTCCAGTTCCTTATGAATCAGTCGATCCAGCTTCAGAGCCTGTTCGTCTGTCTCATGCTTGATCATTCCTCTGGTAAGCAGGCGTTCTTCCAGAACATCATATGGGGACATGTCTTCCGGCAGTCCTCCATAATAATCATCCATCTTATCACCAACCCACATATAGGAGATTCGAAGGATCTTCTCTGCCAGTTCATCCACTTCAAAATCTTTCAGCCTTTTATTGACGATATCCATACGGATTCTGTCCCGTAAGGTACTATGGAAGATCTGCAATTCAATGACTTCGCGCATGGTCAGCTCATCTGTCACATAACGATATACCGCTAATGCTATACGATAAATAAATTCATTTTCTACGGAAAGCGCACGAACCCGCTTATAAGACTCTCTGCCGCAGGCTTCCTCCAGTAATCGACGCATGCCCTTGATATATTTTGCAGTCTGGAAAGGAAGTGCATAATACAGTTCCACTGAGACACTGGATAGTCTGACAAAACGTTCTCCCAGCCCCTCATATACCGCATCTGTCTCATACCCCATATCGACCAGATATCCCTTGGCCAGAGAATAACTTCCCTCATCCAGATAAATCCGGAGAGGGCTTGTATCCGCCGCCTCCGGAATCCTGTATAATTCACGTATTACCTCTGAGGTAAGTACCGTACAGGAGATATTACGCATGTCCAGCCATGTCAATACCTCTCTGACAGATTCTTTATAGTGCCCTCCAAACAACAGAGACTCCTGATACTTCTCAAAAAAACGCTCCCGCCATTTCTCCGGCAGCGGCTCTCCACAGCCAAGAACTCCCAGGTAGACAATATTGGCTACTTTATGATAATCCGCCATGCGGTACATCCGCTCCCAGTCAAGGCGCTTATATTGCACACGCAGAGTGTCCTGACGAATAATCGAGGATACAATTCCCACCAGGGAACGTCCATCAAACAGCAATTGATTCATAGTTCTCCTGCACCCGCTGACCGAACCCCAGATCCGTAAAATGATTCTTTTCCGGTTGCTATTCGATTCAGTCTCTCATCAATCACACGAATCCTGTCAATTACAGCCTGGGTCTTCCTCCTGATCTCATATATTTTCTTTTCTTCCGGACTCTCACTGATCGCTTCCTCCGGATCAGACTGTATCAGAGTACGTATCTTCCGAAGCGCTTCTCTGCCGATGCTGCTCATCTGCCAGATCTCATTCGTACAATCATCAAATTTCGCCATCTCGTCTGCGCGCATCTGGAGAACCAAAGCCACCGACACCTCATCATTACGCGCCATCGCCTCCGATAACTCATCCGTCAATCGGTCGATCTCCCGTATGGAGTTATAACGCCTCTGAAAAAGAACCATAACCTGTCTCATGTCCAGTCCTGTCTTTTCCATATGCTATCCTCTTACTTCTCTCTGTACCGGTATATGCGTATCTACTACCTGTCTGCTTGCGCCGTCAAAAGCTTCCCGCAGTTCGGAAAGAATATGACGGATACGACCGATCTCTTCCAACTTTCTCTCTCTTGCGGCTTTCACAACACTCAGATCATAGATCAAATATTCGTAGATCCGTCTCAGATCCCAGCTGATCGGATACTGCATATCCAGAATATTAATCAGATAACGGACGATTCTGGACACCCGGTCCATACAGTCATCGTAATCACCATAGTTCTTATCTTCCAAAGACTGTTCCGCCCTGATAAGCCGCTTAATCGTTTCGTCAAATAACAGCAGCAGAAGTTCGCCGCTGGACATGGAATAAATACTTTTTTCTTTATATTTACTATATCCACTCATCTGTCTTCTTCTCCATCCTGTTCTCTGTCTATCTGTTTGCCCGCTCCTTCAAAACCTTCCCGCAGTTCAGAGAGAATATGACGAATACGGCCAATTTCTTCCCTCTTGCCTTCTTTTTCGACCTTTACAACATTGATGTCATAGATCAAATATTCATAGATCCGTCTCAGATCGCTGCTGACCGAATAATTCATATCCAGAATGTCTCTTAAATAACGAACGATCTGAGAGACTCTCTGCAGACTGCTGTCAAAATCCTCATAATTCCCGCCGTCCAGCAACTGTTCTGCTTCTGTCAGACGCCTGATTGCCTCATCATACAAAAGCAGTAACAGTTCCGGACCTGACATAGATTTAATATCATCTTCACTGTATCTGTTATGTTCGCTCATCTGATTCCTTCCTCTACAAATCTTCCGTAACAGCCAGCTCTGCCAGTCAGGCAGAGCTGCTGCTTATCTTCCCGATTAGCCTGAAATATTAGAAAGATAATTTGACTGGCTGTTGTACTGGTTGATCATAGTCTCCATATAAGTAAACTGCGAGATATAACGTTCTCGCTGCGTCTCAAGCTGCCGCTTGAGAGACTCGAGAGTCTCGTTCATCGTCTTAAGCTGTGTATAGATCTGGTTATTGTAGAGAGTCGTCGGCTTCTTGGAAGTTCCGGCTATCTCAATCAGCATTCCATAGCTGCCCCTGCCGTTACCATTATCGTTCTTGGAAGCGTAACGGGTAGCATATGGAGTAAATGCATCCTCTGCGACTGCAGCCAGCCCCTTGGACACATCCCCGCCGCCGCAGATAATGTTGGATACCAGTTCCGGTTCACTCTCCATAGCTGTCTTAAACTTTGATTCATCAAAGACAAGTGTTCCACCATCCAGATAATCATCCGAATAAGTAATTCCGATCCTCTCCAGATCCGTATAACTGACCCCATTGCTCATCAGGTTGGTCAGAATACTCTGCACATCGTTGCTCAGGCTGCGTATGGTAGAATCCCCGTACAGAATCCCCTCTTTCGCTTTCGTTTCCCATTTCTCGATCTCCTCCGAAGACATCTCCGCCTTTTGGGCATCCGTCAGCACGCCATAACTGCTGTCCGGATAAGTAGTGACCTGCTTATTGATCTCTGTCACCAGCTTGTTGAAATCTTCGATGAAACCCTTTACCCGTTCAGTAGCTCCGTCTACATCTGCAGCCGCACTGAAGGTGACCGCCGCGGAAGTATCCGCTTTCCATTCACTGTTATAGACGAAATCATATCCTTCTGTATCACTTCCCTTAATACGGTAACCCTGGTAATTAACCTTGTTCCCATCCTCATCATAATAAACTGTGCTCTTATCAAGATCGCCTTCTATTTTATTATGAGCTGCGTCATAAAAGACACGTTCATTGGTCAATGCATTTGTCTTAAAATTGCCCTCTACACGCTCAGAATTCACATACTCACCGCCAAACACGCCGGACACGGTGACATTCATTCCTTCCAGATTAAAGGTATTGGAGGAACGTTCCAACAGCACATCTCCATTGCCATAGCTGACTGAGATCAGTGCATTCTGACCGTCAGTAAAGCCAAGCTTCTCATCATACCCGCCATCTTCTCCTGTCAGCCCAAAAAGCTTCTGTGCCAAATCAGAATCCAGACTGATGTCCCTGCCTTTTCCGGTCTCACTGGATACCAGCATAAACTTTCCAGTCGCTTCTGAATAAGTTGCCTTCACCCCCGCATCGGAAGAATTAATCTTGGACATAATTTCGCTGATCGTACTGTCGGCAGTAAGTCCTTCGATCTCCACTCCATTGATCTTAAGATTCAGTGCACCTTCACCGTTCGTATACTGATCAATATTCCCAAGCCTCTCCTGTAGGGCAGACTGGGTCAGCTTCCCGCTCACATTCACTTTGCTGGACTCGCCGTTCGCAATCCCCAGATTATTCAACAAAGCTGTATCCCCGGATGTGATCGATACCGCGCTGTCAGGCTTCCCTGTGTCAAAGGAAAGCCCATTCTCCCCGACCTCAACTTTAACCGCATCCTTGCCGTATGCCAGATCCAGACGTTTCTGCAGATTCTCTTTCATCTTCTGCATCTGCTCACTCTCATCCATACCAGCAAGTTCTTCCGCTTCTTCCTTGGTGATCAGCTCGATCTCCTTAGAGCTTCCATCATACTTAAAAGTCAGCTTCTGCCCTGTCATATACTCAAGCGCTGTTGGACTGTTCAGAGCAGCTTCTTTGAATGTCTTCTCCTGGTGATCATTAAACTCCTCAAGACTGATTCCATCTGCCTCGTAATCTTGCTCATCCTCACCAATCTCTCCTTTTACATACCCTAAAGCCTTCAAAGCCGTAGAACTCTTATTGATCACGACGCCGTTAAGCTCTCCGCCATCCTTCTGTGCAATCGTAATACCCGTCCTATCCTCATTCACTTTAAATTCAATAGCTTCAGAGAGACTGGTCTCCCCTACATGCAAGTCCTGTTCCTTCAGAGCCTCGTTCAGCTGACCTGCAAGTTTCGCATAAAATGCTGCATCATCCAGACCATCCGCGTTTGTATAATCAATGGTCACAGTCTCCGTCTTACCATCTGCACCTGTCTTCTTGTAAGAACTCGCGAATGTAAACGCTACATCACTGCTGACTTTATGGCTGTCGCCATCCGGGGTAGCCGTACCAAAGACCAGCTTGGTTCCCTCCAGATTGGAAGAGGTCCATGTATCCTTCAGATTCTTCAGGCTGGTCTGGAGGGTTCCGCTAAACGCTCCTGACTCGCGTATGGAGGATGTTGCCAATCTCCTGACAGAAGTAATGGAAATATTCTCTGCCAGCTGCGAAGTCCCTGAAGCTTTCACATAACAGGTCGATTCATCTCTCCCATTAACAGTAATGATACTTTTATCAAAAACAGTTGGGTCCACCAGGCTCTTGCCAGAAGAATAGCTGAAATAATTATCACCCAGATCCAGGATCTGATCCGTAAGACTTTGATACGCCTCCTGCTTCCATCCAAGCTTAGTAATCTCTGCCTGCTGCGATGTCACCCTGTTCTGGGCATGCGATGTCATCGCTTCAATAATGGAATCACGATCGATTCCGGACACCATACCGCCAAATCCGCGCAGTGATGTATTGCCCAGACTGTTCGTACCTGAAAAGCTCGTAGTACTTGATAA
>CAMWMT010000198.1 GCA_947175375.1 uncultured Clostridiaceae bacterium
GCTGGAAAAGGCAGGGAATCATGAAGAATTCGAATTCCGTGTGCTGCTGATCGCTCCGGCCTCCATGACAGAACGGGTCATACACAGCGGATTTGGGTCAGAATTTGACCGGCGCTCAGTGGGGGTGTCAAAGGAGCTGGCACAGGAGTATGAGGCTTTGACCCAGAAGTACGGCTGTGATTTTCTGAATGGGACGAAGGTGACTCAGGTCAGCGAGACCGACGGGCTGCATCTGGATGCGGAAGGGCATCGGATGCTGGCGGAGGCGGTGTATATGTGGATGAAAAAGCAATCAGGGGAAATGTGATATAACATTTTAACAGATAGACAAAATGAGGTGAATTATCAGAGGGGCTGTCGGGAAACTCAGCCTCGGCTTTATGAGAACGCTTGTATGGAGTGTATCAGACAGCTGGGACAGTATTTCCCGATAACCCCTTTCTGATAGAAAAATATCTTCTTTTCTCTTTGAAATTTGCTGTGGTTATAGATGGTACTTTATGATAGAATAAATTATCTGAAATATGCAAGAAAATAAATGCAGGCTAAGAAATGTCCATTCTGGAAAGGAGAGTGATCAGTATGAGTAAAGCGTTTAATATAACTGCAGATTGCAAACCCAGTTTGCATTATATGGTGGATATTCACTCTCGACTGGATCAAATCCGGGGATATGTGGACAGAGGCGAATATCTGTCGATCAACCGCGCCCGCCAGTATGGAAAGACAACGACGCTCCGTGCTCTGAATGAATATCTGAAAAACACATATTATGTGATCAGTATGGATTTTCAGATGCAGATGAGTGATGCAAAATTCCGCAGTGAAAATGCATTTTCAATTGCGTTTGCGAAGGCATTCATTCGCATCATACGAAATCTGGATGTGATGCTCCCGGAAAATATGGAATATGCAGTGGAACAACTGAAGAAAGCAACACAGGAAAACCGGGAGGATCTGGAACTGGTAGAGCTGTTCCAGTATCTGAGCGATATCTGCCGGGAATCAGATCGACCATTGGTTCTGATTATTGATGAAGTTGACAGTGCTGCAAATAATCAGGTGTTCCTTGATTTTCTGGCACAATTAAGAGGATATTATATTGACAGGGATCGGTCTGCCGCTTTCCGGTCTGTGATTCTGGCAGGTGTATATGATATCAGGAATCTGAAAAGAAAATTTCGGTCGGATGAAGACCATAAGATGAACAGCCCGTGGAACATTGCGGTGGAATTTAAAGTGGATATGAGCTTTTCTGCAGGCGAAATTGCAGGAATGCTGGAAGACTATGAAAAAGAGCACGAGACCGGAATGGATATTTCAGAGATGGCAAATCTGATCTATGCGCATACTTCAGGATATCCGTTTCTGGTATCAAAGCTATGCAAATTAATTGATGAAGAAGTGACGGGAAGCGGAAGTTTTCCGAAAACCAAAGATGCATGGACCTATGCAGGATTTCTGGAGGCAGAAAGAATACTTCTTGGAGAGAAGAATACACTGTTTGAGTCCATGGTAAACAAGCTGTATGAGTTTCCGGAGTTAAAAGAAATCGTTTATTCGATTCTGTTTACGGGAAAAGAAAGTTTTTATAATGTACTGAATCAGGCGATCGGAACAGCAGAAATGTTCGGATTTGTAAAGAATGTAAATGGCGTTGTAGTCATTGCCAACCGGATTTTTGAGATGGTATTTTACAATCTGTTTCTGACATCTGCTGAAAACCAGAATACAGATATTTATAAGGCGGCGATACAGGATAAGAATCAGTTTATCTGTGCCGGGCATTTGAATATGGATCTGTTGCTGGAGCGGTTTGTGACACATTTTGACGAACTGTATGGCGATCAGCCGGATAAATTCAAGGAAGAAGATGGAAGGCGGTATTTTTTGCTGTATCTCAGGCCGATCATTAATGGGACAGGAAACTATTATGTGGAATCCAGAACTCGGAACATGGAACGGACAGATGTGATTATTGATTATCGGGGAGAGCAGAGTATTGTTGAGCTGAAAATCTGGAGGGGAAATGCATATCATGAACGCGGTGAAGAGCAGCTTTTGGAGTATCTGGAACATTATCATCTGAAAAAAGGATATATGCTGAGCTTTAATTTCAATAAGAAGAAGGAGGTTGGGGTTAAGCGTATGGTTTTTGGGGATAGGGTGCTGGTTGAGGCGGTTGTGTAGATTGCGCTTTGAATGGAGCACAATAATAATGCGGGTATAAGAAGTATGAACAATTAGAATATCGAAAAGATAGCGGAACTTTTGTCCTGCGATCAGTTTTCCATATTTGAGATTACTTATCATCTGGATATTCCCATGCAGGAAGACATTTATGATTATATCATAGGAGAATAAAAATGAACACCATAGAAGTAGTAGCCGCCATCATCACTCATAACGATCAGGTCTTTGCCACCCAGCGCGGTTACGGCGAGTTTAAGGACGGCTGGGAATTTCCCGGAGGTAAGATGGAGCCGGGCGAAACTCCGCAACAGGCATTGGTCCGGGAGATTCGGGAAGAATTGGATACCGAGATCGAAGTTGGAGAACTCATGGAGACTATAGAATACGACTACCCGAAGTTCCACCTGACCATGCACTGTTTTCTGTGTACCATCCGTTCCGGTGATCTGGTCTTAAAGGAACATGAGGCGGCGAGATGGCTGACAAAAGAAGAACTGGATGATGTGGACTGGCTGCCGGCGGATATAAAGGTAGTGGAAAAGTTAAAGATCGTACTTGCATCTTCATAAGAAGCAGCGAGGAATTGATTCAAAGCTTTTGGAAAGGACTGTAAGAAACATGACAACCAGAAAACAGGCAATCACCTACTGCCTGACCTTCCCCTACACCTACGAAGATTACCCTTTCCACGACCCCAACTGGACCTGCATGCGGATTCGGACGACGAATCGTATCTTTGCGTGGATTTATGAGCGGGAGGAACAGATCTGGGTCAATGTGAAATGTGATCCCGAGTGGCGGGACATGTGGCGGGAGACATATGAGGCGGTGGTCCCGGGATATCATATGAACAAGAAACACTGGAATTCCCTGATTCTGAACGGGACTATACCGGAGAACGATATCAGAAGGATGATAGCCGAGAGCTATGATCTGTGTGCGAAGAAAAATGAAAAAAGGTGAAAAAAAGAAAAAACAGGAAGCCCTGAACCTGTTGGAAATGTATAAGATGAAGCTGACACCAGAGCGGAAAGTAGAGGCCTTTCGCAGGTATGTGATCAAATTGAAACAGCAGCGGAATTTCGGTCGGGATCTGAGCTATTATGAATATATGAATACGGATATCCGGCTGTTTCGGGAAGAAGCCCTGTATATGAAGGGTCTGGATGTGGAATATGACATGCATGTGCGCCTGTCAAAGGAGATCCGCTGCCTGGAAGAGATGAGCGACGAGCAGATTCTGTGCTACTATACACTGGTCAAACGTTTTCAAAATAATATTATCGAACGGGCGGACATGCTCTATGCGAGATATTACCTCCTGGAGCTGGCCAATCTGATCTATCAGGAGACTCCGAAGGAGGCATATGATGCCATGTTCTCCTTCTGGGATGCTCTGGAGGCGGCCGGAAAGATCAGTGATGAAAGTAAGGAATACTTTTATACGATCTGCCGGCTTTTTATGCTTGCGTTTCCGGAGCTGATGCCGAAGATGATCGCCAGGCTGGAGGAACGGACCGGCAGGGACTGGAGCGGACGGGCATATGCAGCAGTTGAAAAGGGCGAGTATGAAGTGGTCGAAGCATTTATCAGGCAGAATGCGCGTGGTCTGAAGGAAAATGAAAGATATCCGGAAAAAGAATATGCAATTCATGCGTGGAAGGCTCTTCCCTATGTGTTTCGCATGCTGGAAAGGGATCTGAAGGTATATGATTTCCGGCATATGATTCTGAACGGTTTCTATGCCTCCGTGTACATCGGGGATTATCCTGTGATGTGTGGCCGGAAGATAGAAGAAAAGATCGTTCAGGTGTCCAAATATATGTATTACGAATACCAGGATTTTTCTGATTACTGGAAATTCTGGTATTACGTGCTGCGGGAAAGTGTGCAGGATCTGCTCTATATGATCTACCAGTGTACAGAGACACGAATGCGCTGGCATTTGAAAGCGCCTGCCAGAAAAGGTTCTGTGAACCGGATCATCAGTAAGACATATGTAACTGGGACAGACCGGCCTCAGGATGTGGCCAGGATCAAAGAGCTTTTGAAAGATGAGCAGTTTCAGGAATTCATTGAAGACGGAGTGCTTGATTATCTGACGACAGAGGAGGTTCCCCTGCCGGAGCGGAAAAAACGTTCCCGAAGAACGAAGGGCAAGTCCGCACAGGAGCTGGATTATGAGAAAATCGATACCATTACTGCCATCGATCCGGAGAAATTGAAACAGGCGAAGGAAGACGCGGAACAGGTTCTCGGGATGTTAAGTGACGGGGAGATCGCATATGATGCAGAGTCTGCAGTAAAACGGCAGTCAGAGATGTTTTCCGCAGGGAATGCACAGAACACGGCCATCCATATGGAGTGTACGACAAATGGAATAACGGAAGGGTCTTCCGGGATGTCATTCCAGAATGGCCAGGCACCGGTTTCTGTTATCTGGAGCGATATGGAGAAGCACTATCTTCGCCTTCTGCGCACCAGTGACCAGGCAGCGGCGAAGGAATACCTCCGGACCCTGCAAATGCCGGAATCGGTCATGATGAAAAATATCAACAACAAAGCTCTGGAGCTCTTCGGGGATTTCCTTCTGGAGAAGGAAGCGGGAGCGCTTTACATACTGGAAGATTATGAAGAAGAAACAGACAGGATACTGGGAGAGGGACCGTGATGGAACAGAGGGTAAATAAAAGAATCGCGAAGACCATCCTTCATGCGCTGGCAGGGGGGACCGTGCCGGATAACGGGCTGCAGTATATCGCGGTAGGACGTAAGGATGAAGTGGCAGCGATTGTTCATGATATGGAACAGGTAGCGGAGGGGTATTCCACCTTTCGGCTGCTGGAAGGTGCCTATGGAACCGGAAAGAGCTTTATGGCAAAGCTCATCAAGAACGAAGCGCTGCTCCGGGGCTTTGTAGTGATGGAGTGTGAACTGGCGCCGGAACGGAAGCTGTGCGGCACGAAGCGGGAGGGGCTGGAGACATACCGGTGCCTCCTGTCCCGCATGAGTACGCGGACCTGCCCGTCAGGAAATGCGCTGGAGGAGGTATTGGACACCTGTCTCTACGACTGGCAGGAGCAGGCAAAAGCAAAGGGGCTTACTGAAGACAGTGATATCCTGGAGGACATTCTGGAATCCGGTCAGACGCTCCGGAAGAAGATTGAAGCGCTGCCCCATGGATTTGACTTTTATGAGGTGTTGCTCCAGTACATCCGCGGCTATCTGCTGAAGGAATCTGAGCGGAAGAATCATGCGCTTCGGTGGATGCGCGGAGAATACCGCAACCGCACGGAGGCGAAAAAGGCGCTGGGCGTCAATGCGGTCATCACCGACGGGGATTGGTTTTCCTATCTGAAGCTCTGGGCGCTTCTGGTCAGGGAGATTGGATACACCGGTGTCTATGTCCTGCTGGACGAGCTGACGCAGATCACAAGAAATATCGTGCATTCCGTCACGCGGGAGCACAATTTCGAACGGCTTCTTTCCATTTATAATGACTGCTATGGAAATGAGGCCAGATACATGGGGATCATTCTGTGTGGGATCCCTTCCTCGATCCATGACCGGAAGCGGGGGATTTTCTCCTACGAGGCATTAAAGAGCCGGTTGTCCAATTCCGCTCTGCAGGGA
>CAMWMT010000199.1 GCA_947175375.1 uncultured Clostridiaceae bacterium
ACTGCCGGGAGTAAAAAGCCCCCGGTATCTAAATATATATTTATCATTCAGGAGGGTAAGATCATGAACAATATTCCAAAAGTAAAGATTGGTATCGTGGCTGTAAGCCGTGATTGTTTTCCGGAGTCTCTGTCCGTGAACAGAAGAAAAGCGCTGGTGGCAGCTTACGAGGCAAAATATGATGCGGCGGATATCTATGAATGTCCGGTATGCATTGTGGAGAGCGAGATCCATATGGTACAGGCGCTGGAAGATATAAAGGCAGCGGGCTGTAATGCGCTGGTGGTCTATCTTGGCAATTTCGGACCGGAGATCTCCGAGACACTGCTTGCAAAGCATTTTGAAGGACCGAAGCTGTTCGTGGCAGCGGCAGAGGAATCCGGAAGTGATCTGATTCAGGGACGCGGAGACGCTTACTGCGGCATGCTGAATGCAAGCTACAACCTGGCGCTTCGGAATATCCGGGCATATATCCCGGAATATCCGGTAGGGACTGCAGAAGAGTGTGCAGACATGATTCACGAGTTCATTCCGATCGCAAGAGCCATCGTGGGGCTTTCTGATCTGAAAATCATCAGCTTTGGACCGCGGCCGTTAAACTTCCTGGCATGCAACGCACCGATCAAACAGCTTTATAACCTGGGCGTTGAGATCGAGGAGAACTCAGAGCTTGACCTGTTCGAGGCATTCAATAAGCATGCAGATGATCCAAGGATTCCGGAAGTGGTAGCGGATATGGAGGCAGAGCTTGGAGAAGGTAATATGAAGCCGGAGATCCTTCCGAAGCTGGCACAGTACGAGCTGACGCTTCTTGACTGGATTGAAGCGCACAAAGGTTACAGAAAATATGTGGCGATTGCAGGAAAATGCTGGCCGGCATTCCAGACGCAGTTCGGTTTTGTTCCTTGCTATGTGAACAGCCGTCTGACTGGGCGAGGCATTCCGGTATCCTGTGAGGTGGATATCTATGGCTGCTTAAGCGAGTTCATTGGAACCTGTGTTAGCGAAGATGCAGTGACGCTTCTGGATATCAACAATACCGTACCATATGATCTCTATAATGAGGACATCAAAGGAAAATACGACTATACCAGCAATGACGTATTTATGGGCTTCCACTGTGGCAACACCAGCACGAAGAAGCTGTCCTTCTGCCAGATGAAATATCAGCTGATCATGGCAAGAAGCCTTCCGGAGGAAGTGACCCAGGGAACGCTCGAAGGCGATATTACGCCGGGTGACATCACCTTCTTCCGTCTGCAGAGCACCGCTGATAATAAACTGCGTGCCTATGTGGCAAATGGCGAGGTGCTTCCGGTTGCGACCCGTTCCTTCGGCGGTATCGGTATCTTTGCGATTCCGGAGATGAAGAGATTCTACCGCCATGTGCTGATCGAGGGCAATTATCCGCATCATGGAGCGGTAGCATTCGGACATCATGGAAAGGCACTGTATGAGGTCTTCAAGTATATCGGTGTGGATGTTAGGGAGATCGGATACAATCAGCCAGCAGGCGTACGCTATCCGACAGAGAATCCATTTGCATAGATACCGGTTTTGTAAAAAAGAAAGGCATATAAAGCAGAAAATTGTAAATAATATGTTAATTTTTTTAAAGGGCTGTGTATACAGTCCTTTTTTTATGGTATACTCCGAGTAGGGGTTGGATTTATTTTGTAGAAATTGGACTTTCCAGTCAGGATAAAACAGATGATACATATTTAGGAGAGGGGTGTTTTTAGTGGTCAGAGAAAGGGTGAGGATCGAAAACGAAAATGGCCTGCATCTGCGTCCGGCCGGGAGATTGGTAACAGAGGCGAATAAATGCAGTTCTCATGTCATGATGATTAATGGAGAACATACCATGAATTGCAAAAGTCTCATGAGCCTGCTTGCATTTCCGGTCTGTCCGGGAGACGAAGTGACAGTTGAATGTTACGGTGAGGACGAAGATCAGGCATTGAAACGGATTGTTGCTTTCCTGAAAGCTCTGTAGCACAGGGCATGACACATCCTGAGAGGGTGTGTCTTTTTTTATGCGCAGGCCCGCATATGGAAGTTTGCTGCTGACGCAGCATGCGGGCCGCGCAGCGGGCAGGGAAAACTCTTCCCTGCCCGATTGCAATTTTTCTTGACAGAACGGGTAGAATTCTATATGCTGAGAGCGTCTAAGATAATAGATTATTTTTCATAAGTCATTGTTCCATGACGAAATTTCCTGATTCGATTATAATGAATAAGCATCGTTCGTATGCCTGGTTTGGAGTGGAAAGGAGACACACGTGTATTTATGCAACGTAAGCAGCGATGCGTGGGTTCTGAAAAAGATATTTGAGATCTCGGATTATGCCCTGATCCGGATGATCAATCATCTTTTTCAGACGGAGTACGAAGAACAGGAAGATGTCCGGAAGGAATGGAGAAGATCAGAAGCTGGCAGTAGTATCTGTATGACCATTGGATGCTCAAACCGCTATGAATTCCGGATGCGCCGTTTTGGAGGAAGTCTGCAGATCATCGCAGAAGACAGAGGGTGCCAGTTTTACTTTGAAGACGCAGTGGAACATTCTGCTGTACAGATCCGTGATCCACAGACCACATATTTTGGGAAGAACAGGAGGGAAGTATATTGTACGACACTGGAATTCATTGAACATAGTCAGATCATTCTTCCGATACACGAGATCACTTTGAATGATCATTCGGTATGGAAGCTGGAAGAGAACGGACTGATTCTGTTTCTTCCGTTTTTGTGCTGCTGCTTTGCGGCCGAAACGGAATTCATGGAAGACAGGCAGGAGACGTTGAAATCTTTTGTATTACGTGATATAGTGGGAGCACTTCATATTAGTGTGCAAAAGGGTGATCTGACCATATTTGATATGGAGAGACTGAAACAGTGCTGCAGATATATGCTTTGGAGGACTTTGTCGGGAGAAAGCTCCATGCAGGATCTGGAATTTCAGGAACGGATTCTGGATGCACTGGATGCGGATATAGAGCGTCTGGAGCGTTATCATCGGCAGGAAATTGAAAAAGCCCGGAATATTTGTACAAAAATATGGTAAACTAATAGAAACAATAATGAGGTGAGCCGTATGAAAAAATGGTGGTTAACAGTAGGGATTACAGTGTGTTTTCTGACAGGCTGCAGCAAGACGGATACTTCGGCAGTGGACATGGAAGCAGGATACAGGGATGATGTGTCCCCACAGACGCTGGTGGAAGCAGTGGCATCAGAGCTGGGAGATGATTACTGGGCAAATGCAGAGCTATCTCCAGAGTTTTTGGATGACTGGTACGGAATCCCGGATGATATGTATGAAGAGTATTACGGACAGACCCCTATGATTTCGGCTAACGTGGATGCACTGATCGTCGTAAAAGCAGAGGAGGGAAAGCTGACAGACGTGCAGGATGCTTTTGATACCTATCGAGAGTCCATGGTTCAGGACACATTTCAGTATCCGATCAACATTCCAAAGATCCAGGCTTCTGAGATCCGTACATTTGGAAACTATGTGTGCTTTGTTCAGCTTGGCGCAGATATGAACGGGATTGAGGATGATGATGAAGCAGCGATCAAAGCATGTCAGGAGATGAACGGACGTGCGCTGTCTGTGATCGAGAAGGAGCTGACCAGATAGGAGATGATATTTTCCAGTCTGCTTTTTATCTTCCGGTTCCTTCCGGCATTTCTGACGATTTATCTGCTGGTTCCTGACAGGCATCGGAACCTGGTACTTTTTGTGGGCAGTCTTGTTTTTTATGCATGGGGAGAACCGATCTATATCAGTCTGATGCTGTTTTCTACATTTTTTGACTATGGTAACGGTCTGCTGCTGGAGTATGCCAGGAAGCATGAGATGACAGGTCTTGCGAAGATGGTGCTTACAGGTTCCATCCTCGTAAATCTGTCACTTCTTGCAATCTTTAAATATTCCGGGACGTTGCCTCTTCCGGTCGGGATCTCTTTTTATACTTTTCAGACAATGTCTTATACGATCGATGTCTATCGTGGGGAAGTGCCTGTGCAGAGAAGCCTGTCTGCGTTTGGTGCGTATGTGTCCATGTTTCCACAGCTGATCGCAGGTCCCATTGTAAGATACAGGGATGTGTCAGCGGAGCTTTCACATCGGACACTAGGTTTTCGGGACGGATATGAAGGGATCGGGAGATTCTGTACCGGCCTGGGGAAAAAAGTCCTGCTGGCTAATCAGATCGGTCTTCTGTGGGAGTCAGTCCAGCAGATGCCGGCGGGAAAGATGAGTATGTTGACCGCATGGCTGGGAAGCCTGGCTTTTGCCCTGCAGCTGTATTTTGATTTTTCCGGTTATTCGGATATGGCAATCGGCATGGCGCAGATGTTGGGATTTCATCTGCAGGAGAATTTTGCCTATCCCTATCGTTCCCGAAGCATTACAGAATTCTGGAGAAGGTGGCACATCTCCCTGGGACAGTGGTTCCGGGAATATGTCTATATTCCTCTGGGCGGCAATCGGAAAGGTCTCCTGCTTCAGATCCGAAATATCCTGATCGTATGGGCTCTGACCGGAATCTGGCACGGGAAAGGTTTAAATTTTCTGGTATGGGGCCTGTACTTTGGAATTCTGTTGATTCTGGAAAAATGTTTTCTTTTAAAGTGGCTGTCGAACCTGCCGTCTGTGTTTGGGCATCTGTACACGATGATGGCAGTACTTTTTGGAATGACGGTATTTGCGTTGGACAACCTGTCAGAAGGAATCCACAGGATCGCTGTCCTGTTGGGCGGTACAAAGGTCCTATGGGACGCAGAGGCCGCATGGCTTCTGTCCGGGTACGGGATCTTACTGACAGCCGGTATCTTTGGGGCAGCCGGACTGGGGAGAAAGCTGGCAAAATATCCAGTGGTATGGATGTTGTCGTTCTTTTTATCTGTTGCCTATCTTGTGGATGCAGCTTATAATCCGTTTCTGTATTTCCGGTTTTAAAGAACTGAACAACGGTCGAATGATCGTATGATGGATGTGTGTATGATTCAAAGAAAATTAAGAAAAGAAATGGCGGTCTGTGTGATATTTCTGCTTGTTCTGTATGGCATGTGGGCAGCAGGTCTGATACATAAGGACCGCCTTTATTCAAAGTGGGAAAAACGGCTGCTGGCGCAAAAGCCGGAATATGATTTTGGAGCTGTTCTGGATGGCAGCTATGAGAGCGCGTACGAAGAATGGCTTACGGATCAGTTTCCGGCGAGGGACGGATGGGTCGGTATCCGGACCAGATGTGAGCTATCTCTGGGAAAAAAGGAGATTGATGGAGTCTATTTAGGAAAAGACGGTTATCTGTTTTCTGATCATACAGAGACTGCGGACTGGGACAGGCTGGAAGTCCTGATGACAGAACAGTATGGAGAAGAGAAGGTTAGCCGTATTCATGTGCCCGTGGCAGGGGCTGTACTGACGGAAAAAGTGCCATATCTGGTTACTTTTCCATCATTTGAAGATGATGTATGGGAGAATCTGTACCGTCATCGTGATGAGTATATCTACTATCGGACGGACCATCACTGGACCATGCGCGGCGCCTGGTATGCCTATGAAGCCTGGGCAAAGGAACGGGGGATATCGCCCGTGTCACTGGATCTTATGGAACAAAGTGTATTGAAGGAGGATTTTCTTGGGACCCACTACAGCAGGCTTCATTATGCAGAACAGCCGGATCTCATGGAACTGTATGATCCGGGCGTGGAATGCAGTGTAGTCTATGACCTGGGTGAATAGGACCTGTTGGGGTTGTATCAGACGGACCTACTTACATCAGAGGATGCCTATCGATTTTTCCTGGATG
>CAMWMT010000200.1 GCA_947175375.1 uncultured Clostridiaceae bacterium
TTTAAATCCACGTGCCAAAAACTTTCCCACCCTAAGGCCCCCGCAATCTCCCCCCCCAAAACCGCCCCTTATTTCCAGGCCCAAAACCAAAGCTGCCAATCCTGCTTTCATATCGCAGGCACCCCTACCACGAATCTTCCCATCCACAACCTTACCGCTAAGTGGATGGAATGTCCATTTATCCAGATCATCTAATGGAACCGTATCCATATGTCCATTCAGCAGGATTGACTGGCCGCCGCCTTTTCCCCGGTGCCATGCAATCAGATTGGGCCTTCCCGCATACTGATGGTCTGGATTGAAATCCGGAAGCTTACGGATCTTTTCGTTATCCGGCTCCTGCAGAACGGTTTCAAATCCCCAGTGTTCCATCTGTTCACATAGCCATCTCTGGGCTTCCCCCTCATTTCCCTGTACTCCCTGATCTTGAAAAGTAGTGTCAAACGAGATTAGTTTCTGCAAAAACCTGACTGCTTCCTCTCTATGCGCATCCACATATGCAAAAAAATCTTTCATTATTTTTTCACCTCTACTTGGCCGAATGTCCTAAAACTGGTCCAGCCAATACCAGTCCTCTTCTGAAACTGCTTTTAAAATCTTATCTGCCTGATCCAGATTTGTCTTATCGATGACCGTATTTTTCTCATTGATGACCTTTGGTACAGATTCTCCATTCAGATGGCGTACAGCAATATCAATTGCTATATAACCCTGAATATAGCCTGGTGTACCGTTTGTAGCCCCAAGCATTCCTTCACTGACTGCTTCCAGAGCCTCATCTGTACCATCATTTCCCATAACAAAGATCTCACTGGATTTTCCCATAGCTTCGATAGCCTGAGCCGCCCCTAGAGCCATCTCGTCGTTAGCCGCATAAACCGCATCGATTTCATCAAAGGTCTGCAGCATATTTTCCATAACGGACATTGCCTTTGCACGATCATAGTCTGCAGGCTGGGATGCAAGGATCTCCATATCCGGGTAATCGGCAATCGCTTCCGCAAAACCTCTGGATTTTTCACGGCTCGTTTCCTGTCCCATTACACCCTGAAGTTCGATAATCTTACCTTTCTCCCCCAACGTCTGTGCAATATAAGTTCCTCCGTTAAACCCTGACTCATAGCTGTCAAAGCTGATTGCACACAGAATATCCCCACCTGTTGGAGTCTCTGCTGTTGTCAACACCGGAATCCCTGCATCATTTGCCTGAGTTACAGCAGTCACGATTCCCGTCGTATCGACTGCCTGAATTACAATGGCATCCATTCCCTGAGATATAAAATCTTCCACCTGCTGTACCTGTTTGGTCACATCATTGTCTCCTCCCAGCATGGTCAGCGTTATACCTCTTTCCTGTGCCGCTTTTTGTGCGCCTTCCATCATGCCTACAAAAAACGGGTTATTCAGTGTCGGGCATGTATAACCGATGTTATAAGCCGCTGACTCCTCCGGCGCCTGTTGCACTGTCTCATCCTCCTGGATCTCTGGTGCTTCCTCTGGGGCTTCTTTTACCGTTGCATCCTGAGGATTACTGCTGCCACAACCCGCCAACATAGATGCTGTTACCGCCACACATAAGACCACGTTCAATAGTTTCCTTTTCATGAAAAATTCCTCCTCTTTTGGATTATATTTACAAGGCAATTAAATCTTGCCATGTATTCTTTTTCAGCCACTACAGGGCATTTTCAGCCTTCACTGCTGACCCTTGTCTGTATGAAGCGGTCAAACAGTACTGCTGCCAACACTACGATACCAGTCACAATATTCTGATAATAGGAATTGACCTGCAAGAGATTCAGTGCATTATTTAGTACTCCGATAATAATTGCCCCAATCAAGGTTCCCCAAATGCCCCCTCTTCCACCGGACAAACTGGCTCCGCCAATCACCGCTGCAGTAATCGCCTGCATCTCATATCCTTCTCCTATGGATGGGACGCCGGAAGAAAGCCTGGCTGTATAGACCACCCCTGTCAGGGATGCCAGCAGTCCACACAGGCTATATACAACCGTCTTTATTCGTACTACTTGTATCCCCGCTACAATGGATGCTTTTTCATTTCCGCCTATAGCATATACGTACCGCCCAAATTTCGTCTTGTTCATCAAAGCAGCAAACATTACAAAAATAATGATCATCAAAAGAAATGGATATGGTAAGATCCACAGGCTGCCCTGCCCCAGCTGCTTAAACCCGTCATGTGAAAGGGGAATCGGCCGCGCCATAGTCACTACCAGGACCATACCTGAACAGATAGAACTCGATGATAATGTTATAATAAATGGGGCGATTCCCGTCTTTGCGATCAAAATTCCATTGATCAGGCCAATTCCCAGACCGGTTGCAAGCGCTGCTGCCACTGCCGGAATGATCTGGCCCGTACTTGTCAAAATACTTGCACACACGATACTGCTCATCGCCACGATGGATCCCACAGATAAATCAATGCCTCCAGAGATAATGACCATCGTCATCCCTACACTCAATATCGCGTTCATAGATATCTGCCTGCCCACATTAGACAGATTGTTAAAAGTAAAAAAACGATCTGTCAAAAAGAACATCACGATAACGATTATGCACAGTATCACAAAAGTAGCATATTTTCTTGCTATCATCCAAAATCTTCTCTTATCCATGTGCGTACCCTCCTGTCGCATATACCATGATATCCTCTTGTCTCACATCTTTATTTACCATTTCCTTAACGATCCTGCCTTTATACATAATGCCGATCCTGTCACTCATTCCAAGAATTTCAGGAATCTCGGAAGAGATCAGTATAACTGCTTTTTTCTGTTCCAACAGTTGATTGATGATATTGTAGATATCTACTTTACCATTGACATCCACTCCCCTGGTAGGTTCACATAAAATAACCACCTGTGGAGAAGTGCTCAGTACCTTGGCCAGTACCACTTTCTGCTGGTTGCCACCTGACAATAATACCACTTCCTGATGGATGGATTCCGTCCTGATCCCGTATGCTTCCACACTGTCCTCTGCCATCCGCTCCTCTTTTGTCCGGGATATGATTCCCTTAAAGCTGCAGACCGGAGACCATGGAGACAACCCGATATTTTCCTTGATCTTCATCGGAAGAATCAGCCCTTCTTCTTTCCGGTTCTCCGTTACCAGACCGACCCCATGCAGGATGGAACTCCCTGGATCTGTCATCTGCACTTCCTGTCCATCAATCCGGATCGTCCCTTTTCTTATCCGATCAAGTCCATATAGGCATCTGGCCAAAGATGTCTGTCCTGCGCCAACCAGACCTGCAATCCCATATACTTCCCCTTCCCGAACCGAAAAATCCACATCATAAAAATTATGGTCATCGCTTAAACCGGATACCTGAAATTTCACATTGCCTTTTTCATGTTCCTGCCTTGGATAATAGTCATGGATTGTTTGTCCAACCATATGTTCCACAATCGTCTCTACCGGCGTATCCATTGGAGAACATTCCGTGATCACTTTCCCGTCTCTGAGAACACTGACCCTCTGGGCCACCCTGTAAATCTCTTCCAACCGGTGCGATATATAGATCATACCCTTGCCTGCTTTTCTCAACTCATCCATAATATCAAATAAGCGACCCGTTTCTTCCGCACTCAATGCAGCCGTAGGTTCATCCATAATAATGATATCTGCATTCTGAGATAAAACTTTGACAATCTCAACAATCTGCTGCTCTGCCACAGATAAAGTATCCACCTGCTGTCCGGGATCCAGGCGAATCCCCAACCGCTCCAAAAGTATACTGGTTTCTGCCGTCATAGCCTTGTCATCCACCTGTACCCCTTTTACTTGTTCTCTTCCGAGAAAAATGTTCTGCGCTACAGATAGGTTCGGTATCAGGTTTAATTCCTGATGGATAATGGCGATTCCCGCCTTCTGAGCATCAATGGGGCCATGTATGTCCGCGTGCTTTCCCCTGATCCGTATCTCCCCCTGGTCCATCCGGTAGATACCTGTCAGTATCTTCATGAGCGTACTTTTTCCAGCCCCGTTCTCACCGACCAGCGCAAGACATTCTCCGCTATGGAGCTTTATGGAAATATCATTTAATACCGTATTATCCATAAACGATTTAAAGATATGTTCCGCCTCCAGTAATACGTCCACTTTATCACCTCCGTTATTTACTCGTGTAAGTTATGGATATATAATAATTTACTCAAGTAAGTTTGTCAATATAATTTCTATTATTTTCGATTATTTGTCGAAAACAGACAAATTATACGTTCAATTTTTGTCAAAAATGCTACATGGATTAAAAAGAAAAGGTCTGGATTTTTTTTGATACGTACGATATACTTACTCGTGTATCTTATAATATAAGAATTTATATGACAGGAGAAACAGAATGGTTTCCATGAAGGACATTGCACAGGAACTGCATCTTTCCCGGTGCACCGTATCAGACATATTGAATCATAAAACAAATAAAAAATCTTACAAGCAGGAAACAATAGACCTGGTGCTCAACACTGCAAAAGAGATGGGGTATGTAACAAATAATATCGCTAAATCCCTAAAAACCGGCCGTACCCGCACGATTGCACTCGTCATACCGGATATTTCCAACTCATTCTATACACATATTATTAAAGAAATCGAATGCCTTGCCTATGCAGCAAACTACAGCCTGATCATTTGCATTACGGAGGAAAGCGCAGAAAAAGAAAATGAGGTACTCCGTATGCTATCCAGCCGGATGGTCGATGGCATCTTGATCTCTGCTGTATCTGCTACACATTCCCTGCAAGATGAATATCCATTCCAAATCGTTTGCTTTGACCGCACGGTCGATAACAAAAATTACTGTTCTGTCACCATTAACAATGAGAACGCTGCTCTGGAACTGGGCAGGCATTTCATACAGGCTGGTGCCAGAAATCCTCTCTTTATCGCTACTTCCCCTTCCGATTATACTGTGCGCCTTCGAATCCAGGGATTCCAGAAGGCAATGGCAGAAGCAGGTATCTCATGGGATGAGCACCGCATATTATATCATGTCTATGACGCGGCAACTGCCTATGAGAAACTGACTGCCATCATCCAGAAAGGACATACCTCTTTTGACGCGGTTGCCCTCAGTACAAACTATTATATTTATGGAATCCTGAAAGCATTACGGCAGCATGATCTGGAATCAACCATTTTAGGGGGCTTTGAGAGTTTTAATGGTTCAGAATTTTTTAATAATGTAATCTGTGTGCACCAACCTGAAAAAGAGATTGCTTCTATTGCCTTTCAATCTCTCCTGCGCCTTATGAAGCATGAACCGTCTGCATCCAAAGTCCTGGACACTTTTATTACCTAACCTTCTCAACACAGATGCGTTCTCTGAACAATACCGACTAACCATTCCGAGTCCTGGAATGCTTTTCAATAGCAAAAAACCTGTATGACAAAAAACATCATAATGCTTTTTATCATACAGGTTTAGCTTAAATAGCTTCTTTTCATTCTTCCAGGCCATAAGCAACCAAAGAATCCCCTTCTTTTACCGCCAGTCCTCCGGTATAATAAAAGACCCTCCCATCACCTTCCGCATAAAATTCCTGAAGCACATTTCCAAATATGTCTTCCAGCCGGCCAAGAAGCTGGCCTTTTGTCACCGGCTCATCTTCCTTCACTGCCGGATACCAGAGTCCTGCCTTCTCACTTTCCAAATAAATGGTATGCTCATAGACCTTTGGTTCATAAGAAGTTACCGGTTCGTCGGACTCATACATGCCCAGATGCCGCAGCAGCAGGTAAATATTTCTCTGATGCCCCGCGATCCATGCGTCCTTACCCCA
>CAMWMT010000201.1 GCA_947175375.1 uncultured Clostridiaceae bacterium
ACTTTATAATGTGGCAGCAGGATTTTCAGACGGAAGGCTTCTGGGACTGGTTCCCAAGACCTGCATTCCCAACTACAGTGAATTTTATGAGGCACGTCATTTTACAAAGGCGCCTGCAGAGTATACTTTCCTGGACTGGCAGGGATGCAAGGTTCCCTTTGGGACGAACATTCTCTTTTCGTGCAGGGACATGCAGGGGCTTCTGACTGCTGCGGAAATCTGTGAGGATGTATGGTGTCCGGAACCTCCCAGTGTTCGTCATGCACTGCATGGGGCGACCGTGATCGTGAATCTGTCGGCCAGTGATGAGATTACGGGCAAGGAGTCTTATCGAAGGGATCTTCTGCGTATTCAGTCCGGAAGGCTGGCGTGCGGTTACATCTATGCCAGTGCCGGAGAAGGAGAATCTTCCACGGACCTGGTATTCGGAGGGCATCATCTGATCTGTGAGAATGGAACCGTACTCAGAGAATCTCGGCGTTTTCAGAATGAAACGGTCTATGGAGAACTGGATATCGAGCGGATGATCGGGGAACGCAGACGGATATCTACCTTTGAAGCAGCAGCGGATGCGCCGGATTATGTGACAGTGTCTTATGCCATGAAGCCTGTGAATACTTCATTTGAACGATATATAGACAAGTCCCCGTTCGTTCCAGGCAAAAAGGAGGAGCGGGAAAAACGCTGTGAAGAGATCCTGATGATCCAGGCTATGGGACTTAAGAAACGGATGGAGCATACGAACTGCAGGAGCGTGGTCATCGGTATCTCCGGTGGACTGGATTCTACTCTGGCGCTTCTTGTGGCAGCAAGGTCCTGTGACCTTCTGGGACTTTCCAGACAATGCATCCGGGCAGTGACCATGCCCTGTTTTGGAACGACGGACCGGACTTACCAGAATGCCTGTGAACTGACCAGAAGGCTTGGAGCAGAGCTTCAGGAAGTGGATATTAAAGAAGCAGTCACCATTCATTTCCGGGATATCGGGCATGACAGTGAAGTCCATGATGTGACTTATGAGAATTCTCAGGCGAGAGAGCGCACGCAGGTCCTGATGGATATTGCGAACCGGACCGGCGGCATGGTCGTGGGCACCGGCGATATGTCGGAGCTGGCGCTTGGATGGGCTACCTATAACGGGGATCATATGTCCATGTATGGAGTGAATGCCTCCGTGCCCAAGACGCTGGTACGTCATTTGGTCCGTTACTATGCAGACACCTGTGAAGACCGTGCGCTGTCTGATGTGCTTCTGGATATCCTAGATACGCCGGTCAGTCCGGAGTTGCTGCCGCCAAAAGACGGCGTGATCGCTCAGAAGACGGAAGACCTGGTAGGACCGTACGAGCTTCACGATTTCTATCTGTATTATATGCTTCGGTTCGGATTTGCGCCGGATAAGATTTATTATCTGGCGAAGCAGGCCTTTGCGGGAGAATATGAGGACACCGTTATCTTAAAATGGCTGAAAACGTTCTGCAGACGTTTCTTCTCCCAGCAGTTCAAACGTTCGTGTCTCCCGGATGGACCGAAGGTGGGCAGTGTGGCAGTGTCTCCAAGGGGAGATCTGCGTATGCCAAGTGACGCCAGTGCGGCGCTCTGGCTGGATTGTCTGGAAAATCTTGTATAGAGTCGGCAGAAACCGGACAGAATGTGTAATGAAAAAGGACTTCACTCATATATTATAGAAACAGTGATTAAAATGAGGTCCTTTTATGCCAGAATACGAATTTGAAAATACACCCCGCCTCCCGTCAGAGGAAGGGAAGCTTCAGGTACGTCTTACAGAAGCGCGGACCATGAAGCCAGTACCGGGAGCAGAGATAGAGATTTCCTATGAAGGTGATCCGGATGGTGAGATCCGTCGATACACGACCGATGAGTCAGGAATGACCGAGGTGATTGAACTGCCGGCGCCTGCAGAGCAGTACAGCACACAGTTTTCAGAGGAACAGCCCTATGCAGAATATACCATCCGTGTGCGTGCGGAAGGATATGAAGATGCGGAAGTGGCCGGTACAGAGATCCTTCCGGATGTCACAGCAATCCAGGAGATCCGGATGCAGGCAGCTATGCCAGGTGAGGAATTTGAGCGGATCGTCATAGGGGCACATACACTGTTTGGCACCTATCCGCCGAAGATCGCGGAAGAAGAGATCAAACCGGTGACAGAGACCGGAGAGATCGTATTAAGCCGGGTGGTGATCCCGGAATATGTCATCGTGCATGATGGTGTCCCAACGGACAGCAGCGCGCAGAATTACTGGGTACGTTTCAAGGACTATATTAAGAACGTGGCATCCAGTGAGATCTACGCGACCTGGACAGATGCCGCGATCCGTGCTAACGTGCTGGCAATCATGTCTTTCGTACTGAACAGAGTATATACGGAATGGTACCGGAATAAAGGATATGATTTTACCATCACATCTTCTACTGCTTTTGATCAGAAATGGATACAGGGAAGAAATATCTATCAGAATATCTCGGATATCGTAGATGAGATGTATGGGAATTATCTGTCCCGTCCTAACGTGAAACAGCCCATACTGACCCAGTACTGCGACGGACGACGGGTGACCTGTCCGAACTGGATGAGCCAGTGGGGATCGCAGAGTCTCGGAGAACGCGGATATTCTACCATAGAGATCCTGCGTTATTACTACGGAGACAGCATGTATATCAATACGGCGGTGGAGATATCCGGAGTTCCGTCCTCTTGGCCGGGATATGATCTGACAGAAGGCGCCAGCGGTGCAAAGGTGCAGCAGATGCAGGAGCAGCTCAATGTGATCGGCGGGTCTTATCCGGCACTCCCAAAGATTGCAGCAGACGGCATCTACGGTCCTGCGACCAGAGCGGCTGTTGAGAAATTCCAGTCGATCTTCGGACTTCCCGTTACAGGAGTGGTAAATTATCAGACCTGGTATAAAATATCCGAGATTTATGTAGGCGTGTCCAGAATTGCAGAATTAAGTTAAATAAAGGCTTTTCTTTTTGGAAAAGATTGGGTATAATGTAACACAGGAAAAGCGCTGAAACGCTTTTCCTGTGTTAACGACGGAAAATGTGAAGATAGCACATAACATTTAAGATAGACAGAAGGAACGAAAGGAGAACATATTTATGGCAGGAACAGATGTTGGAATCGATTTGGGTACAGCCAGCATTCTTGTATATATTAAGGGTAAGGGTGTTGTATTAAAGGAGCCATCTGTAGTGGCTTTTGACAGAGATACAAGCAAGATCAAGGCAATTGGTGAGGAAGCACGTCTGATGCTCGGCCGTACGCCGGGCAATATCGTGGCGGTCCGTCCTCTTCGTCAGGGAGTGATCTCTGACTATACAGTTACAGAGAAAATGCTGAAGTTTTTTATCCAAAAGGCAATTGGCAAGAAGACGTTCCGGAAACCGAAGATCGCAGTCTGTGTGCCGAGCGGTGTCACAGAAGTGGAGAGAAAGGCCGTGGAGGATGCTACTTATCAGGCGGGAGCGAGAGAGGTCTATATTATTGAAGAACCCATCGCGGCAGCGATTGGCGCAGGGATCGATATCTCCAGGCCTTGTGGAAATATGATCGTGGATATCGGAGGAGGGACTACGGATATCGCAGTCATCTCCTTAAGCGGTACGGTCGTCAGTACTTCTGTCAAGATCGCAGGAGATGATTTTGATGAGGCGATCGTGCGCTATATGCGTAAGAAGCATAATCTTCTGATCGGTGAGAGAACGGCGGAAGATATTAAGATAAAAGTGGGAAGCTGCTTTGCGCAGGCAGAAGTGAGCAGCATTGATGTCCGTGGACGTAATCTGGTGACGGGTCTTCCGAAGACTGTGACCGTGACTTCTGAGGAGACCGAGGAAGCGTTAAGAGAGTCGACCGCACAGATTGTTGAGGCAGTTCACAGCGTTCTGGAGCGCACGCCTCCGGAGTTGACGGCGGATATTGCAGAACGAGGCATTGTGCTGACCGGAGGAGGTGCGATGCTGCGCGGATTAGAAGAACTTCTGGAATCCAAGACAGGCATCAATACCATGACGGCAGAGGATCCCATGAAGTGTGTTGCGATTGGGACAGGCAAGTATGTGGAGGCGCTGTCCGGGAATTATCGTGATGGGGACGGCAAGAAGATGTAGAGTGAGAGGCGGGCTGCTGCGAGGCTTTTGCGGCAGCTTCTTTTTGTTGGCAAGAGGTAGTGGATGGAGATACATAAAGGGTATGTAGGGCATATTGTATTCCGGAACAATGATAATGGCTATTCGGTATTCCAGCTTGTATCAGGGGAAGAAGAACTGACCTGTGTAGGTACATTTCCGATTCTGGCAGAAGGAGAGCTGATCCGGGTAGAAGGCTTTATGAAGGAACATCCTCTGTATGGAGAGCAGCTTCAGGTCGGGCAGTACGAGGTTCTGGCTCCGGAAGACGAGATGGCCATGGAACGTTACTTGGGTAGTGGTGCCATTAAGGGAATCGGTGCGGCACTGGCGGCGAGGATCGTCAGGAGATTTAAGGGAGATACTTTCCGGATCATGGAAGAGGAGCCGGAACGTTTGGCGGAGATCAAAGGGATCAGTGAACGCAAGGCGATGGAGATCGCGGAGCAGATGGAAGAGAAGCGGGAGCTTCGCCAGACCATGATGTTTCTGACCCGGTATGGGATCACCACATCTCTGGCAGTGAAGATCTATCAGAAATATGGACAGCGGACGTATCAGGTCATGCAGGAAAATCCTTACCGGCTGGCAGAAGACATCTCCGGTGTTGGTTTTAAGACCGCAGATGAGATTGCGGAACGGATCGGGATTCATACCAGTTCGGATTACCGGATTAGAAGCGGACTTTTGTATGTGTTCCAGCAGGCTTCCATGGAGGGGCATACCTGCCTGCCCAAAGCGGTCCTGCTCAGCCGGGCGGCTGAGCTTCTGAATGTGGATGCAGAAGCGATAGAAGTGCAGATGGTGAATCTCTGTATGGACCGTAAACTGGTTATTAAAGAAAATGCCAAAGGGACGATGGTATTTGGCAGCAGAAATTACTACATGGAACTGAATACGGCAAAGATGCTTCACGATCTGAATCTGAAATGCGAGATGGAAGAGAATCAGATTATCCGAAAGCTGCAAAAGGTGGAAAAACAGTCCCATATCTGTCTGGACCCGATCCAAAGGCGTGCGGTGGTGGAAGCTGTGAAGAACGGGCTTTTGATCATTACCGGCGGTCCTGGAACCGGGAAGACGACGACTATCAATACGATCATCCGTTATTTTGAGACAGAAGAGATGGAGATTCTTCTGGCGGCGCCGACAGGGCGTGCGGCAAAGCGGATGACGGAAGCGACCGGATATGAGGCCATGACAATTCACAGGCTTCTGGAATTGTCCGGAGCGCCTGCGGAAGACCGGGAACAGGCATCCTTTGAACGAAATGAGGAGAATCCGCTGGAAGCGGATCTGATCATTATAGATGAGATGTCCATGGTGGATATTTTCCTGATGCATGCCTTGCTGCGGGCGGTCAGTGTTGGTACAAGGCTGATTCTGGCAGGGGATATCAATCAACTCCCAAGTGTAGGGCCAGGCTGCGTCCTGAAGGATATGATCGCATCCGGGGCATATCCTGTGGTAATGCTGGAGAAGATCTTCCGGCAGGCAAGCCAGAGTGATATTATTGTAAATGCGCATAAGATCAATCGGGGAGAGCCGGTTGTGCCGGATAATAAGAGCCGGGATTTCTTTTTTCTGAAAAGGGATGATCCGAATGTCATCCTGCGGGTTGTGCTGGCACTCGTCCAGGATAAGCTTCCACG
>CAMWMT010000202.1 GCA_947175375.1 uncultured Clostridiaceae bacterium
GGTAAACACAGAGGTAGCAAGCCCTTTCTGGGACAGCACTCCACCACCCGATGAACCGCACATCATATTTACAGTCCCCTGTAAAGGCCAGAATATTCTCCGATTCTACTGAGATCATCTCCCCATATGCCAGCCGGTAGATGAATACATGCTGTCCGTTACTGGCATAATATGTCACAGAATCTCCGTTCATATTTACTTTCATCAGCGGAAGATTCTCTCCGGTCACCCGACGGAGAATCGAACCCAGCGCTGCCTGTCCGATACTGCCCTGCGGCCCTAACAGCACTTTTTCAAACCGGTAGTTCTTTCCACCTGCACTGTCGCCTGCAATAAACGCTCCTGCTTTTGTAAAAAGCACATCACTTCCTCTGCATGTCACTTTTAGCGTCAGCTCATTTACTGTCTCAAAAGAAATCATTTCTTTTTATCCCCTTCCATCATCAACTCACTTGTACCCCATACAACCCGCACAATCCAGCAAGATCCTTCGCTACTCCATTCCCGATTCCATGGAATTTCCAGTTTCCGTTATGAAGATACAGTTCTCCGATCATCATGGAGATGACGTTTGTATAATAATCTGTCATGGAAAAACTCACCAGCTCCTTCTGATCTCCATGATCCAGAATCCGGATATATGCATCCTTCAGCATTCCGAAATTCAGTCTTTTTTCAAACGCCTCATTGATCGTCAGTACAAATACGACCTTTTTCACTCTCGCATCCAGTCCTGCCAGATCTATCCGGATCACTTCCCGGTCTGTCACACCATCCACTTCGAACATGGTACTTCCATCCGGACTCTTCGTCTGCCCATAGAAAACAAACCAGTCGTCTCCCGGGACTTTTCCACTCTCTCCCAGTAAAAAAGCCGACACATCCACATCACACCGGGCATCAGTACTGTTCCATCCAAGGCAGACATCCACCGGACGAACCGGTCCCGCCGAAAACAAAGGCACCTTCTGTCCTTTCTGAACCGGATGTACCAGAGGCGGAATCCGCATCTGTGCAGGTGCCTCCCGCACCGTTTCTCGCACAGGACTCCTGTCCGGCATCCCCTGCGCTGCTTCTCGTGCAGAATTTCTTCCCGGCGTCCCCGGAACCACTTCCCGTGCAGGACTCCTTCCTGATGCTACTGCCCCCGGTCTTTCGCCAGACACGCCGTTTCTTACTTCCCGCGCCAGCCCACGATTCACCTCATTGATATTCTGAGCGCTGTACACCTGTCCCGTCTTCAACGTATTGATGGACAAAAGTGTATCTCTGTCCAACGCTCCTTTCGTCTTCATCGGAATATCGACCATAAATCCCTTCACCCAAACCTTCGTGTTTCCTGCCCGATGATCTGCAGTACATGGCGGATACTCCGTCCGTCTGTCCTCACATCAATATGAGCTGCCTGCCGGTAGAGCGCTTCTCTCTCTTTCATCAGCTGCTCCACTCTTTCTTCTAGATCCCCGCCGTTTAACATAGGACGGCTTCCATCATTTTTCACCCGCTCCAGGATCGTCTGCTTTGACGCGGACAGATAGATCACGCAGCCAAGACTCCGCAAAAGCTCCCGGTTCTGCTTCCTTACCGGCATCCCACCGCCCACAGAGATCACTGCATGACAGGTATCCTCCTGCATCCGCTTCAAAAGCTCTGTCTCCAGATCTCGAAAATACGCTTCGCCGTCTTCTGCGAAGATATCCGGAATCTTCCTTCCCTGCTCTGACACGATCCTCTCATCTGTGTCCACAAACTGCATTCCCTTTTCTTTCGCCAGAAGCTTTCCCACTGTTGTCTTCCCAGCTCCCATGAACCCAATCAAAATATAATTCTTCATCCATTACTCCAAGATTTTCTTCAATTCATCCATAAACGTATTCACATCCTTGAACTCCCGATAGACAGAAGCAAACCGCACATATGCCACAGAATCCAACTTTTTCAGCTTTTGCATGACCAGCTCTCCAATCTCCCGGGTGGAGATCTCTCGCACCTCTTTATTGAAGATGACTGCTTCAATCTCGTCTACCAGTTCCTCCACCTGATCGGCAGAAATTGGCCGTTTATGACAGGCACGCAGAACTCCGCCTACAATCTTGGAACGATCATAGGTCTCCCGGTTCTCATCCTTTTTTATAACGATCACCGGAAGCGTCTCTACTTTTTCATAGGTCGTAAACCTTCTTCCGCATGCGTCGCACTCCCTCCTGCGGCGGATGGAATCTCCATCATCTGCCGGTCTGGAATCGATCACTCTTGTATTGTAATTTGTACAGTATGGACACTTCATAGGAACCCCTTTCTACTTCTGATCTGAACAGACGCTCAGCTTACAGCGCCGACAGATCTAATTCACAAACGGTGTCAAGCCGAGCACTCTAGAATCATCACAGTCAATCAGGTAAGTACCTTCTACTGCAAGGTATTCCTTCCAGCCCTCACGGTTTATATAAGTGACAGGACCGGAGCCCGGACCTTTGTTATTCAATAAGGATTCTATCCCAGCTACATAGGCATCCAGGTTATCGTTAAGGTTCGTTGTTTCGATGAGGAGATATTGTCCAGTGCCGGTGACATCATCTCCGCTCCCATTCCAGACTTCCACAGCAACCTGCGCATGCCCTGGCGGAAGAACGATGAACGCATGCATCCCTGCGGCCTGTAGGGCACTGGCTACTACCAGAGAAGTCTCGATACACAGTCCACTCTGCTGTTTCAGTACATCATCCGGCAGCAGGATTCGCTGGTTGCTATTGCTGATGGAGAAAGAAGTATTATTATACCGGACTCCCAGATCGTGCAATGCCTGCATGATCCCTGCAGCCTGCAGATAAGTACCCACAAAATGGTTGTTCCATCTGTTATTCTGATATCCGACAAAGGATTCCATTTGACCGTCTGAAATATTGGCCATTTCTTCGATCGCCATGCGCTTCAGTTCCAGGATCGATGAAGATTCCGGTGTTAAGAAGGATAAAATATTATCCTTGGTCGCCACTCCGTATTCGCCGCCGATCCACTCAAAATCATACTTGCTCTTGATGGTCACAGGAAATGATTTCTCAACGATGGAACTTCCATCCTTATCTGTAATGCTGAGCCGAATCTGCGCCTCTTTTGCGGAAGACAGATTCAAATCTCCTGTCAACGCTGGTGGTTTGATCTTGATCTCCCGGTATGTGGAATCCAGCTTAAAGCTTTCTTTGTAATTCTGAGTAAATCCTGGTATCTCTGCTTCCACGATAATCTCTCTGGTCCCGCATAAGCATCCGGTCTTGATGATCGCAAATGCATCATATGTATTATACAGGGAAGGATAAATGGTATCTACTACCTCGAAAGCATCGTCATCTGTTATGATCTCCCCACTGTATATATTTGTAAATTCATATCCGCCACGTTCTTCTGTCCCCGATTTTACATAGGCATACATCTCTTCTGCGAGACTGGTTGCTAGCTCCACCTGCTTATCCACATGTTCCATCTCGCCTATAATACAACTCAAGAACTTATCATATTGAAGAGATACAGCGGTATTGTACCGCTCGGACATGTTTATGACAGACTGCCATCTTAATACATCATTGTAATAGCCTGCCCAATGTGCCTTATTGGAAATATTGTTATTCAGATCCAAGATGCTGCCATACTGGTCCCATTCTGCTTCCATACAAGAGGGACAGGTATCTATCGCTGTATAAGCTTCCTTTGCAGATTTATACCATTCATCAAGGTCTGTGTGATAATCAATGGTTGAGACATCATAATTAGACGCGTCTGGCCGAAGGGCTATAACATCAAATGCAAATTTCGCATAATCTTTCATAAATATGCAGGCCTCGTAAAATCCTGTCCACACATCGTCTTCCATGGAAAAATATTCGTTTGCCGCATTTTTAAGTTCTGCAGGAATACCGCTGACAGAATCTGTCTGCTGCTGCAAAGATGACAGGTCAGGAAGCATTGGTTCTGCGATCTCAGCCATTTGTTCAAAGAGTTCTTCCGGACTGACGTCTTCTCTAACGGATATAGTTTCTATTTCATCGAAAGCTGCTGAAACAAGCGCTTCTGCCTGTTCGATGTATCCGATCAATTCATTTTCTGCTTCCTGTGAGGAAGCATTGTCCTCCAGCAACTCTGCTTGCCATGATTCTCTTGGTCCTTCTGGTCTTTGTTCTTCAACAGTTGCCACGGCATCTGTTTCTTCACCGTCCGACGACTGTGGAGATTTGCCGCACCCGGACAAAAGGGCAAGCACCAGGATAACAGCCACAATCGGTATGTTTTTTTTACCCATATGTCACCATCTCTTCTATGTATTCTTTTCAGTGTATTTTCGCTCCGCATTTGGAACAAAATGTCCCCCACTGGCCGCAATATAGCGCCACACTGCTTACACAGCAGTTCCGGCTGGAATAACTGACAAATACGTAATCCTGATCCGGTATCCAGCCATCCTGCAGCTGCCATTTATAATCTTTTTCACTTATAATCTGCGCTGACTCCATCGTTTCCGTCCTCTTTTCTGTATTTGTGTCTAATTTTATCAGACTATTTATCATAATGCAAGCGGGACCACTTCTAAATACGACGTTTTCAACATCAGTCCGGCATGTCCCGGCATAGACTGAAAATAAAAAGGAGCATTGTTAACATCTCATGCGATTTTGCGAATTAAAGGAAAAGGACGTGATCAACCGCTGCGACTGTAAACGTCTGGGAAAGGTCTGTGATCTAATACTGGATGAGAAAAAAGGGTGTATCTGTGCCATTGTCGTTCCAGGCCCCTTCCGTCTCTGTGGACTGCTGGGACCCGATCAGGAATACATCATTCCATGGAACAAGATCTGCCAGATCGGACCGGATATCATCCTTGTAGAGATCTGTGAGGACGATGTACTCTGTCCCAGAAGACACGCCCGGACCGCATTTGGATAATACACAGATTTTGCCATTTTTTATTTGAATACCTTTTGCATAAGCAGGACATTTTGGGAAATGCTTTTATGTATAACGATGCTGCAGGAGGAAATTCAATGGTTGTGAACAAGGTTGAAATCTGCGGAGTCAACACATCCAAACTACCGCTCCTCACCAATGATGAAAAGAAGATGCTTTTTGAACGCATCCAGAAGGGAGATAAAGAAGCCAGAGAACTGTACATCAAAGGAAATCTCCGCCTGGTCTTAAGTGTCATCAAACGCTTCTCCTCCAGCAACGAGAACGTGGATGATCTGTTCCAGATCGGATGCATCGGCCTGATGAAAGCCATCGATAATTTTGACTGTACGATGGATGTTAAATTCAGTACTTATGCCGTCCCCATGATCATCGGGGAGATCCGCCGTTACCTGCGGGATAATAACAGTATCCGTGTCAGCCGTTCGCTCCGGGACACTGCTTATAAGGCGATCTACGCAAAGGAGAATCTGTTAAAACAGAACTCCAGAGAACCGACCATCCAGGAGATCTCGGAAGCAATCGGCATCCCTAAAGAGGATATCGTCTATGCGCTCGATGCGATCCAGAGTCCGGTCAGCCTCTATGATCCGGTCTACACAGAGGGTGGCGATACCCTCTATGTGATGGATCAGATCAGCGACCGGAAAAGCAAAGAAGAGAACTGGGTGGAGAATCTTTCTCTCTCTGAGGCCATGAAAAAACTGAGCCCGCGCGAAAATCACATCATCAACCTGCGTTTTTTTGAAGGAAAGACACAGATGGAAGTAGCGGAAGAGATTCACATCTCCCAAGCACAGGTCAGCCGACTGGAGAAAAACGCCCTGAAGACCA
>CAMWMT010000203.1 GCA_947175375.1 uncultured Clostridiaceae bacterium
AATGCCTAATCAAGCACATGACATGATACATACCTAAAAAACCGAATTGTTGTGACTAACCATGAGTATGATAGAGGCATTTTTTTCTACAACAATATGCTGGCAGGGAGGATCTGTTTGAAGATCTGTCTATCTGGCAGGAAGAGGGATATCGAGAGCTTCAGGGGACATATCCGGTGATCGCACTCAGTTTTGCAGAGGCCAAGGAGAGCAGCTATGAGATGATGAAGTATAAGCTGAATCAACTGCTTGCTAATCTGTACTCTCGTTTTGACTTCCTTAGAGACAGCAGAATGCTTACGGCTAAGGATTGTGAGTATTGGGACCGTGTATCCGCAGGAATGAATACAAGTGATGCTTCTATGGCGGTTCAGCGGTTGGCTGAATTCCTGTGCCGTTATTACGGAAAAAAGGTGATTCTTCTTCTGGATGAGTATGATACGCCTCTGCAGGAAGCATATGTGTATGGATACTGGGAAGAGATGTCTGCGTTTATCAGAAATCTGTTCAATTCGACGCTTAAGACCAATCCGTATATGGAACGTGCGGTCATGACAGGGATCACAAGGGTCAGTAAGGAGTCGATTTTCTCCGATCTGAACAATCCGGAAGTGGTAACAACAATGTCGGTAAAATATCAGGATTCCTTTGGTTTTACTCAGCAGGAAGTATCTGAGGCGTTGAAAGAATATGATCTGTTTGAGAAGGAGGAATGCGTCAGACAATGGTATGACGGTTTTACATTTGGCAACAGGACCGATATTTATAATCCGTGGTCGATCCTGAACTTTCTGGACAAAAGAAAGCTTGCAGCCTACTGGGCGAATACCAGCAGCAACCGTCTGATCGGAAATCTGATTCAGAAAGGCAGCAGGAGTATGAAAACGATCATGGAGGATTTGATGAAGAGAGAGTCTTTCCACACACAGATCGATGAGCAGATCGTGTTTGATCAGCTGGATGAGGATGAAAATGCTGTCTGGAGCTTGCTTCTGGCGAGCGGATATTTAAAAGTAAAACAGTACACACTGGATGATGCGACTGGAGACGAAGATTATGAGCTGACGCTGACAAATAAAGGAGTTTACATTATGTTTAGAAAGTTGATTCAGGGCTGGTTTAGGCGTTCCGCGTCCAATTATAATGAGTTTATAAAAGCATTGCTTCGCGGCGATAAGAAAGCTATGAATGCGTATATGAATAAAATTGCACTTGCAACCTTCAGTTTCTTTGACACAGGAAACAGACCCTCAGAAGAAACAGAACCGGAACGGTTCTATCAAGGTTTCGTATTGGGACTTCTGGTAGATTTAAAAGGGCGTTACAGCATCACATCCAATCGGGAGAGCGGTCTGGGAAGGTACGATGTGCTCCTGGAGCCTTATGAAGCTACGGATGACGCCATGATTCTGGAGTTCAAAGTCTATGCTCCAGAAGACAAGGAGAAGACTCTGGAGGATACGGTAAAGTCAGCTCTGGAGCAGATCAATCAGATGAAATATGCGGCGTCGCTGGAGGAGAAGGGGATTCCGGCAGAGCGAATCCGCAAATATGGCTTTGCCTTTAAGGGAAAGCAGGTTCTGATCGGAGGCGGCTGACCTTTACGGACACACCGCCCACAGCGGTGCTCCGCTGTCATAGCTTTTCTTCAGTTCCGACAGAAGCTGGTCAAGCTCCCATTCCAGTGTGCAGTTTTCATAGTTTGCCGGGTCTGCGATGCAGATATTCCCGTTATCCAGAAGCTTCGTGAACAGGACAAAATGTCCATTCTTTGTCAGCGAGCCTTTTCCCATAAGGGCTATGAGAATATGTCCGGAAGAAAGAAGCTCCGCCACATGTTCATAAGACCGGTTCGTGACACTTTCGACCTGCAGCCCATAGGCTTCCAGCGCATCAGGGATCAGGCTGTGATAGGAACCACTATGGAGGGCATAATATCCGTTCTCAGAAGCCCATGTGGCGATATCTATGGGGTCAACAGGATAGTCGCTGAAGCTGTTGATGATCATGGATACGGCTGTCGGCCCGCAGCCGTACTTGCTCATGGGATCATAACCACCATAGAGATAATCTCCCCATCGGATATCTCCCTGATGATAATAGAGCATAGGTCCGCAACTGGTGTCCAGCATATTCAGATAGATCTGGTCGACCGGATCATTGTATTCCGCCTGAAGGTTGGAGATATCTCCGGCTTCACTGGTAAATTCTATATAGGGTATCGATTCTTCTTCTGTATCCGAAACAGCAGGGGTGTCTGTCGTTTCACCGGAGTCGGAAGCATCCGTCCAGGATGCTATGGTTTCGGTGAGTGATGTAAACTGTTGTGACAGATATAACTGTGCAGCGGCTGCCTGGTTCCGAACATCTTCCATGGTAAACGGATGGCACATGGCAAATAGGCTGCCCCCCAGTACCATGCTACAGGCAATGATGCCAAGAGCCAGCAGGGAGGACAGAATAGTGCGGTTTTTCTTTTTTGATGATGTATGTGTGTTCATGGCTGCTTTGTGTATGTATAAATTAAAAAATTATGGATATTTAAAAATCCATTTTATTTTTAGTTGAGAACCATTATATAGGATAAATGAAAGAATGAGAAGTGGGGAGAGATGGAAAAGAAGGTGATTACGCGTTAAGTTTTGGCAAAATTTTTGGAAAAAGGGATGAAAATGAGCCTTCAGGGAGAAAGGTTTTGAACGAATAAAAGAAGAATGAAAATGCCCCGGGAAAAATTGACGAACTGTCTAAAATATGGTATGCTTTTTTTCAGATAAAAAACATCAGAAAGTGCTGCCTTATTCAGGCAGAAAAGGGAATCAGGTGAGAATCCTGAACGATCCGGTCACTGTAAGCGGAGAAGCGATATCAACAGAAACCATTGCCGGAAGGTGAGAAGGGAAGATAGAGCGCAGAGCAGAAGTAAATGCCGCAAGCCAGGAAACCTGCTTTCTGATTCATGGGGAGCTTCCGACGAAAGCAGATCCGGAATACAGTAGAAGAAAGAATATCAGACAGGCCTGTGCTTTTTGTGCTGTCGGTTTATGGCATATGGAGATACACAGTGTTTGACAGAGACGGCAGGATGTCTGACTGTAGGAGGGACTTGCAGCGAGCGGTGCTGCAGGTTTTTTTGTTTGGATGAATCCAAAATATAATTACGGGAGAGGAAGATATGGTATCATTTATTGGAGCAGGTCCGGGCGACCCGGAATTATTGACGATCAAGGGAAAGAAGATCATCGACAGTGCGGACGTGATCATTTATGCAGGGTCTCTGGTAAATCCGCAGGTGCTTGCAGATGCAAAGGAAGGCGCAGTCATCTATAACAGTGCGACCATGAACCTGGAAGAAGTGATTCAGGTCATGAAGGATGCAGAAGCAAAAGGGCTGAAGGTAGCGCGGGTACACACCGGCGATCCGGCGATCTATGGCGCTCATCGGGAGCAGATGGATCGGCTGGATGAACTGGGCATTGACTATGAAGTGATCCCGGGCGTCAGCTCTTTTCTTGCCACGGCGGCTGTCTTGAAAAAAGAATATACACTTCCGGGTGTAAGTCAGACCGTGATCCTGACCCGCATGGAAGGACGCACCCCCATGCCGCCGAAAGAAAAGCTTGTCGATCTGGCGCAGCACAATGCTACCATGATCATCTTCCTGAGTGTTGGCATGCTGGACGAGATGTCGGAGATCCTGCGGCAGGCATATAAGCCAGAGACGCCGGTATCAGTGGTCTATAAGGCGACCTGGGAGGATCAGAAGATTGTGTATGGGGATCTGACCAATATTGCAGAACGTGTAAAGGAAGCAGGCATCAGAAAGACCGCGCTGACCGTAGTGGGGGATTTCCTCGGAGATGAATATGAGCTGTCAAAGCTTTATGATAAGACATTTACCACAGAGTTCCGAAAAGGAGTGACGGAGTAATGGGAATTTCACTGATCAGTATCAGCCATCGGAATGCACCGCTGGCTGTTCGGGAACTGTTCGCCTTTCCGGAACAGGTACAGGTGGACCTGATGAGACAGATGCTGGAGCGTAGATTTGCTGCGGAATGTGTCATCATCAGTACCTGTAATCGGACAGAGGTCTATACATACTCGGAACGTGAAGAGAGTAATTTTACCGATATGCAGAACCTGCTTCTGGAATTTGCCAAAGCATCTGAGGTGGAAAATATCGGCGATTACATCCGTTTCTACAGCGGAACGAAGGCGGTCCGGCATCTGTTTCACGTAGCGGCAGGGCTTGACTCCATGGTCATGGGAGAAGACCAGATCTTGGGGCAAGTGAAACGGGCTCAGGAACAGGCGAGAGAAGCAGGAACCTGTGAGGTGTATCTGAATACGCTGTTCCGCTATGCAGTAACCGCTGCAAAGCAAGTGAAGACGAAGACCGATCTGTCTCGAACGACGGTATCCACAGCTACCATGGCAATAAAAGCGGCGGAAAAGACGCTTGGTTCCTTGCATGGGAAAAAAGTCATGCTGATCGGGGCATCCGGAAAGATCGGGAGCGTGGTGCTGAAAAACCTGCAGTGCATCGAAGGGGTGGAGCTTTATCTTACCTCCAGAAATATGAGGCAGGCGCATGATGACCAACACCATAAAGTTACTTATCAGGTGATGGAGTACGAGAACCGGTATGAGCTGATGGATGAGATGGATGTGATCATCAGCGCCACCAGCAGCCCTCATTATACAGTTACTTATGAGAAGCTGGCGAGATACCTGAAGATCTCCAAATCAAGAGTTTTGGTCGATCTGGCAGTGCCGATTGACATTGAGGCGAAGGTGGACTGGCTTCCGGGTATCAGGCGCTATGATATTGATGATTTTCAGGAGCTGGCAAAAGCAAATAACGAGAAGAAGCAGCACGAAGTTGTGGCAGCTGACCAGATTCTGGAAGAGATTCAGCTGGATTTTGAACGTTGGATGATCTTTCAGCAGGCACTTCCCGTGATTGGCAGGATGAAGATGTGGATGCTTCAGGAAGCAGAAAAAAAGGGTTTTGAGAAAGCAATAGACAAGATGTTTTATCAGATTCGGGACAATTCCAGTCCGGAAGCACTAAAGGCATTTTTTAAAACATTGGAAAACAACGAAACACTTTGAGATGCAGAACTGTAAAACAGCACCTCTCCTGACAGCACGCAGAGAAGTTTGCGGATACAAATCATACGGAAACTTTTCTGGGCATACAGGTGTTGGGAGGAGAGATGCGGAACTATAAAAACAGCATCTCTCCGGACAGTACGCAGAGAAGTTTGCGGATGCGAATGCATACGGAAACTTCTCTGGAGACACAGGTACTGGGAGGAGATATGCGGAACTCAAATAGGAGAAGATGAGAGATGGGAAAATTATATGTAGTAGGTTTTGGCCCAGGCGGCTATGAGCACATGACAGCAAAGGCGATCGATGTGATCGAGAAGGCGGATGTGGTGACCGGATACACGACTTATGTAAATATATTAAAGGAATATTTTCCGGACAAACAATATATCGCAACGCCCATGATGCAGGAGGTCAAACGCTGCGAGATGGCAGTGGAGGAAGCGCAGAAGGACCAGACGGTAGCCATGGTGTCCAGCGGGGACAGCGGGATTTACGGTATGGCAGGGATCATTTATCAGGTAGCGGAAGAGAAGAAAGCAAAGATCGAGATTGAGACGGTGCCGGGTGTGACGGCGGCGAGTGCGGCAGCCGCTGTGCTGGGAGCACCTCGGATGCATGATTTCGCAGTGATCAGCCTGATCGACTTGATGACACCGCTGGAGCTC
>CAMWMT010000204.1 GCA_947175375.1 uncultured Clostridiaceae bacterium
CGATACACTCCATACGAGCGCTTATCATACAGCCGGGGCTGAGTTTCCCGACAGCTCCCACTCATTCATCGTTCGTCAATCATCTTGTCGATCAGTCCAAACTCCAGCGCTTCCGCAGCAGACAAATAATGATCTCTTTCTGTAGCTGCTTCTATTTCTGATATCGTCCTCCCTGTATTTTCCGCCAATATCCGATTTAATCTTTTTTTGCTGTGTTGGATATGGTCAGACATAATTTTTATATCTGTCGCCTGCCCATGGATACCATTTCCATGAATTGCAGGCTGATGTATCATGATCTCCGCATTTGGCAACGCCATGCGTTTTCCCTTTGCCCCTCCGGCAAGCAGGAACGCCCCAAAACTTGCTGCTAATCCCAGGCAGATCGTGGAAACATCACACTTTATATACTGCATGGTATCATAAACCGCAAACCCTGCTGATACAGAACCTCCCGGACTGTTTATATAAAACTGGATGTCCTTTTTCGGATCCTGTGCTTCCAGAAAGAGTAACTGAGCAATGATCAGGCTCGCCGAATGATCGCTGACTTCTTCACCCAAAAATATGATCCTGTCTGAAAGAAGCCGGGAATAGATATCATAGCTTCTCTCTCCTCTGCCTGCCTGCTCCACCACATAAGGTATGAAACTCATGCCGCGATCCTGCCTCCTTTCAATCCAAATAAAAACATAGCAGATTCTATTCCCATAGAAATCCTGCCCTGCTTTGAAATGAATATCCCTGCCCGTCTGTATTCCTGTGGGGTACAGGCATAGATACACCGAAAAGCCTGTGTAAACGCCTGCTGAGAACCATAACCCGCTTCAAAGGCAATCTCAACGATGGGCCGATCCGTTTCTGCCAGTTTTCTGGCTGCTTCATCAAGCCTTCGCCCCTGGATATACTTATACAATGTCGCACCTGTATTTTCTTTAAACGTTCTTGCTATATAAAATTTTGAATAGTTGAACTCTTTTGCTATTTTCTCCAATGACAGTTCTTTGTCTAAATTATCCTCAATGTACAGAAGTATTCTTTTTGTTATTGAAGGATCTCTCATGCTGATGCTCCTCTCCGTTTTTGAGATATTATAGCATTCCGCATTCCGCATGTCTTAATAAAAATTGCCCCATCAGGGCAGTTCCAACACGATACTTGCTATCATCTGTATAAACCTTCAGTCACTTTATGCTTGAAACAGAATGTGTCTCCATATATAATTGAGAAAAAGAAAAGGAGGAGCGAGTCTTGAAATCTGTTGTAAAACTCCCCATCGGAATTGAAGATTTTCAGGAAATCCGTACCGAAGGCTTTTACTATGTAGATAAAACAGGAATGATCACCGAACTTCTCAATAACTGGGGGAAAGTAAATCTCTTTACCCGTCCCAGGCGGTTCGGCAAATCCCTGAATATGAACATGCTCAAATACTTCTTTTCTTATGGCTGTGATCCGGAATTGTTTGACGGGCTTGCCATATCCAAAGAAACAGAACTCTGTGAAAAATACATGGGAAAATTTCCGGTAATCTCTATCACGTTGAAGGATGTGGAGTCCAGAAACTATGAGGGCGCCCTGGCCATGCTGTGCGCTGTGATCCGAAACGAAGCCCGGCGGTTCCAGTTCCTTCTGGAAAGCAGCCTGCTTACTGATAAGGAAAAAGAAGATTACGAGTATCTGACCCGGCGGTTCCCGGAGGAAGAACAAAATCTCTCTACATCAGAAGAGAGGATCAAAGGAAGCTTTCTGCTTCTGTCCCAGCTTCTCTGCAAATACTATGGGCAGAAAGCAATCCTTCTCATAGATGAGTATGATGTGCCTTTAGATAAGGCTCAGCAGTATGGATATTATGACGAGATGGTCACTCTGATCCGCGGACTGTTCGGACAGGCATTAAAGACCAACAGCAGTCTTTTCTTTGCTGTGCTGACCGGCTGCCTCCGAATTGCAAAGGAGAGTATCTTCACCGGACTGAATAACTTTAATGTCATGTCCATCACAAATATCCAGTTTGATGAATCTTTTGGTTTTTCCGATACTGAAATAAAGTCTATGCTGGAATATTATGATCTGGAAGATAAATATGAACTGATCAAAGAATGGTATGATGGTTATCGTTTTGGAAATGCAGATGTATACTGTCCCTGGGATGTGATCAATTATGTGAATCGGCTTCGATTTGATCCGGATGCAGACCCGGAGGCTTTCTGGATCAATTCCAGCGGCAACACTATCATCCGAACCCTCCTTCAAAAAGCAACAGAACAGACTATGGATGATCTGGACCAACTGGTAAACGGTCTGTCGGTCACGAAAAAGATCAACGAAGAACTGACTTACCAGGAACTGTATGACAGTATAGACAATCTGTGGAGCGTTCTCTTCGCCACAGGCTATCTGACCAAACGAAAGAAAACCGCTCCAAATACCTATGACTTTGTAATTCCCAATCTAGAAATCCGCATGATCTTTACAGAACAGATTCTTTACTGGTTTCAGGAAGAGGCAAGAAAAGACACTCCCACCCTGGATGCTTTCTGTGAGGCATTCCTCACTGGAGATACCGCCGGGATTGAACAGCTGTTCAATGCCTACCTGAAGCAAACCATCAGTATCCGTGATACTTTTGTACGAAAGGCGAAAAAAGAAAACTTTTACCATGGTATCCTGCTTGGGCTTTTGAGCCACCGGGAGGACTGGATCCTTCGCTCCAGTGCAGAATTTGGTGAAGGCTATAGCGACATCCTGATAAAGATGAAATCCATCTCCACAGGAATCGTAATTGAGATCAAATATTCTGAAAGCCGGAACCTGGAGACAGCCTGTCAGTATGCGCTGGAGCAGATCGAAGAAAAAAACTATGCAAAACGACTTATTGAGGATGAAATGACAACCATCTTAAAATATGGGATTGCCTGCCGCAAAAACACTTGTATGGTGCGAATGACCACAGCATAGACTGTGGGGGTGTTGCAAAATGCTCTTTGTCCGTGTGTTCAGTACTTGTATAAAATGAATCAGACAAGATTACATTTTGCAACCCCCCCATTTTACTGTTATTAAAGCTTGCACAGCATAATATATTCTTCCTCATTTTCATCAACAATTTCAAAGCCAACATTCTTATACATCTTTACTGCATAATTGGCTTTCTGAACGGCTAATGACGTTTGTTTATATCCGTTCTTTTTTAATGCTTGTAACATGTTCTGCATCAGCGCAGTACCAATGCCACGATTTCTATAATCTTTGTAAAGAGAAATGGCAAGGGAAGGCGTTTCATCATCTATATGGCCATAGTCATTCATAATGCGGGCCCATACCGCACCAACAATCTTATGGTTGACCTCTGCCACCAGACCCATGTCCCCTTTTTTCTTTCCAAAGCCAGCTATATATACCTGTAATTCTGGCCTGTGTATGATATCTCTTGACGGTTCTGTAACACCCTCGGGAATGTATATAGCTTCGTACAAAAAATCCTCCAGGACTTTGTACTCTGACCTGTGTATCTCTCTGATCTTGTAATCCATGAAAACCTCCCGTTACTTTTATACATCCGTTTTCAATAAGGAATACATCTTCATGTCAATCACTTTACCATTCTTTACAGCGTTACTTCTCAATGTACCTTCATATTGAAATCCTGCTTTTTCAAGCACACGGCAGGAGGCTGTATTGTATGCAAACGGCTCCGCGTAAATACGGAGGATATCGCTTTTATCAAAAACATATTCGCAGATCTGTTTTACTGCTTCCGTCATGATTCCTTTGCCCCAGTATTCTTCCGCTATGTAATAGCCCAGCTCGGCAGTCTGCCTGTGTATGTTGCCCTGGCGAAAAACGCCAATGCTTCCTATTACTTTCCCGTCTGCTACGACAGCAAAGGCAAAAGTTTCATTTTCATCCGCAGAAAGCATCGCAGAGATAAAATCCGCTCCGTCCTGCTCGGTATACGGATATGGCAGCCCGTCCCTGAGATTGTCCTGTATTTTTCTGTTTGAAAGCGCCGCTGCCAAATCCGGCGCATCTGATAAAGTCCATTTTCTTATTTTGCAGGTCATATTTTCCTTCTCCTCTGGTAAACTCTGTTTTATAGCTGCTTTTCATTCTGCTGCCAAAGCCTTTCCTTTCCTTATCCGCTCCATTACTTCGTCAACGGGCTGAGGTTGTCGACACAGTGTGTCGACAATCTCAAGAAATTTTCTGTAATCCCAGTATACTCAACTATCAAAACAATATCAACTCAAACATTTCTGAATCAAAGTGGATATTGAGCTATAAAAGCAGCTGTGTTAATATGGGGCAAAGAGTACTTTAGCATACAGGAAAGGCATTGGAATAAACATGCAGATACGGAAAATTTTATTGATAGAGGATGATCCTGACGTTGTATTGACACTGACAGATTATTTAACAGCGGAGGGATATCAACTGGACAGTGCTTCCGGACAAAAAATGGCTCTGGATAAGCTACAGGACGAACATTTTGATCTAGTTTTGCTTGACATTTCGCTGTCAGACGGAAATGGATTTGCTGTCTGTTCTGCAATAAAACAGCAAGGGAACATACCTGTCATTTTTCTGACTGCTATGGATGATGAGTACAGTGTAGTAACAGGTCTGGATATGGGCGGAGATGATTATATCAGTAAACCTTTCAGACCAAGAGAATTATTATCCCGAATCAACAGCGTATTGCGCAGAACGGGAAACCAGCAGAAAATATTGTGCTGCGGGGATATCAAAGTGGATATGGAGAAGGCACTGGTCTTAAAAGACGGACAGGAGGTCTGCCTGTCTGCTCTGGAATACAGACTTCTTCTGGTCTTTTTGCAAAATCAGGGAATCGTCCTGTCCCGCAGGAGACTGCTGGAATTAATCTGGGATGTGACGGGAGAATTTATCAACGATAATACGCTGACTGTTTATATAAAGAGACTTCGGGATAAAATCGAAACCAATCCGCAGAAACCTGAGATTTTGCGGACAGTTCGCGGACTTGGCTATAAGGCAGGTGATTAGAAAATGGATTTTCTGCGGAATAAAGAGGTGAAACAGCAGATACGATGTCTAATCGCCATGACGGTCTTTTGGAGCATTGGAGGATGTGTGTTTAAAAATGCGTGCGGCTTTATAGTGCTGGCAGCATGCATCTCCCTGTCCTGCGTTTCCCTTATGTTTACTTACCTTCGGTACAGGGAGATATCCAGGATAAGCCTTGACATAGACCGGCTTCTGCATGGAAACGATACGATCCGCTTTGAAGAATACCAGGAAGGAGAACTGTTCGTGCTCCAAAATGAACTGTCCAAAATGGCAGGACGACTGGCCGAACAGGCGGAAACACTGAAAAAAGAAAAAGGCCATTTGGCGGATGCGCTCGCAGATATCTCACACCAGCTGAAAACATCATTAACATCGCTCAATATCTTGAACGCCTCTCTTGCAAGGGAACATCTTGAGGATGAAAAAAGACTGGAAATGATACAGCGGCAAATGTTCCTTTTATCACGCATGGAATGGCTGATCGTATCTCTTTTGAAAATCTCTCAGCTTGACGCGGGGACGATCCAGCTGGAAAGGCAGGAAACGCCCATGGAGAAGCGGATTCGTCTGGCAGTCAGCCCTCTGGAAGTTTCTGCTGAGATCAAAGCCCAGGTCATCGA
>CAMWMT010000205.1 GCA_947175375.1 uncultured Clostridiaceae bacterium
CCATCGGCGAGATCCAGGGCGGGCCAGTCTATGGGATATGCACGATATTCACATCCGTTTTCCCGAATCACTTCTCGAAAAGGTCCAGCCGCAGCAGAGACTACCCGGAAGCCTGCCTTTGCAAGCCGCCCAGCCAGATAAAGATTGGAAAGAGTATGCCCGTAGGCAGGAATCCCGTAGAAAAACAGAACTTTTTTTAATTGCATGACCTTACCTCTTCAATCGTTTGCAGTCTTCATCCTTGCTGATGGAATCTCCTGCTCCTGCAGAAAATATTCTTCCAGTTCCAGTCTCTTTCCCAGCTTATAAAGTTCAACATCCGCTCCTTCATCCAGAAGCGCATTTATCAGACGCTGTAGTTCTTTTTTCTTCATCAAGCCGTCACAATCTTCAACCGTGAAAAAGAACCTCCCCTGAATCAGATGTTTTTTGATGTCGCCCAGTTTGAAGGAAGGGGCAAACCTTTTTATTAGCCCAGCACATTTAAAAACATCTGATCGTTTTTCAATTTCAACTATCATCTGACTGCTGTGCTTTTTCCACCATTGAAAATAAGCTTCCTGATACTCATGATATCGGCTCTCTGCTACCGCTTTCTTCTTCTGAAAATCCTGAACCGTATCATAGATCTTCTGACCTTTCTTCAGCATATTCAGGATAATCTCATGGCAAAGCTCATCATCCTCAATGATATGGACACCTTCATCATCCACGATTATGAAGCTTCCATTCCCTCCATGAAGCAATGCATAATCGGGCTCTGTCCAGTAATAGGAATAATCCATCAAACTCATACCTTATGTAATCCTTTTGCAAAAGATATAAAACATCTCATCACAGTTCACATGACTCCACCAATCCGGCAATAATACATCCGGAGACATTTTCACACAGTTCCTCTGCAAAATAATTCTGCATCTGTTCCCTGATCTCTTGTCGGGCGGAGTCTGTATCCTCCTGTTTTATGACAGCAAGCGGAAGCAACAATAAAAATAACTGTCTTCCATTTTCCAGAGCCAGCAACCGTTTCACCTCTTCATAAGGAACTGTTTGCAGCTTCCAGTGCGGACCGATGCTTCCGATCAGTTCATCATTTATAAAATAAAGGATATCTCCGGGATGAAATTCTATTTTCAACGCTCTCTCATTTGTAAGTGACACTTCCAGGGTCGTTGGGTCATCCAGATACCCGTCGCTTTCATCCAGTACTCCATCATAATACCCGGTAAAGCTCTCCCACCAGCTTCCGATTCCATCTGTACATAACTCATACATCAACTCGGATACTGAAATGTCTTCTTCCTCGTCATATGAATTGGGATAGCTGCATCCAAAATAGTTGATCCAGAAATTCAGGTTGTCGATATCTCTTATATATATCTTATCCATTGTCTCTCTCCTGAAACTGTGCTTGTTCTGCTCCATAAGCAGCCTTGTTTCCATGTATATTGCTTCTAAAAATCAGCACACAAGTGGGGCGATTTCCGGCATCATCACAGTCTCAATCCAAAAGGATTTACAAATACGCTTTTAATTTTTCGACCACTTCATATACCTGCGTACCGGGAGCAGCCTGTGACGGCAACCTCCCCTTATTAATGACAGCAAGCCTTTTGGCATTAGCAAGGGCAACATCCATAAATGGTCTTAGCACCTGATACATATCAGTTCTATTCTTTTCGTATTTCCCTACTCCGATTCCAGTCAGCCGATCTGTTAGCTTCGACCAATATTCACTCCTATGCAAATCCGACTGCATAAAGCCAAAATGAAGCAGATACCACAATTCAATACATTGATTTGACCATATGGCATGGTACTCCGTTTCTTCTGTACTGTTCATACGACACAACGTAACTACCCTGTCAACATACTCTCCCGGAAAATCATCCGTATCATAAACCACCCACACATGACGATATATGTTTGCACTTTCTTCTGCTTTTTTCATAGCTTTTTTAAAGAGGCTGAGTGTATTGTCCCCTTCGCCAGAGATATCCACCTGTATCTTTTCCCGATACTGCCGATTAATGATATCTCGTATTGCTCCAAAGTATGCCGGTTCCGTATTAGTCCCTTCTGTTACGATCAAATGATACTCCGGCTGAATTCTCTTTGACCGATCCAGTCTTGGCTGCATCCAGGCCTTATTCATGTCACTTTTCTTCGGAGGTTTCAGACTCATTTCCATCCGCCTCCACTCAGCATATTCTGTAAATACGGGTCTGCTCCATACCGTCCCTCCAGATATTGCTTATCAAATGCCGCTGTGCTGTTCACCCGCTCATTATCCTCCCGGCGAATCTCATATAACGAATATATTTCACTGTTGTGGTTCTCATCCAGTGCTGCAAACCATATCTCATCTCTCCGGAAAACGGTATTCTTCATCGTAGACATATCATGAGAAGTAAAGAGTAACTGCGCCCCATACCGATTAACCTTCGAATTCGTGAACATGGAAATCACATACCGCAGAAGCTTTGGGTGGAGTTTGGCGTCCAGTTCGTCAATGATCACAAGTCTGCCTTCCTGCAACGCAATCAATAACACTGGAAGCGCCGCAATCAATTTCTTTGTACCATCCGACTCGTGCTCAAATGACAACTCGTACTCACAGTCATCAATCTCTCTCTTCAGATACAGCTGATTTTCTTTTTGATCAATTCGGTAATCAACTACATCAATTCCCATATCATTAAGAAGAACCAGCATCCTTCTTTTGAATTCCTCATCATCAGAAACCATAATCTGCATTTCTGCCATTGGATTTGCATAGCTGCGGATAACACAGGATTCAAACCATTCCTGTACCTCTGTAATCACCGGAATGCTATAGTTGATTGCCAGAAAAGACAAAAACGGCATCTTTGCATTTACACTGGTGTTTACACCTTCTTTTTTCAAGATATTTCCGAGACTGATCTCTTTCCCATCCCGATAGAAAATATGAGCTGGTTTCTTACCACCAAGCTTCTTTCTATCCAATGTCTCTGCCGTGATCTTATCATCCATGATTCCAAGATAATATCTGTACTCATACTCTCCTGTACGGAAATAAATCTGAAATTCTGTTGGCTTCTCCATAGATTCCGCATCATACAAAAACGGTTCTGCACTGACCTTCTGCTGCATAATAAGGGATTTTCGATTCTTCTCCAAATCATGGACAGGCTTTACCACTGTGGAGATCAGACAAGAAAGCGCCCGCAATAAATTTGTTTTCCCACCTCCGTTCGGCCCATATACAACACCCACCGGCAGAAGACTACTATACTTCTCCTTCCTGATCAGACTATCTGTAAACTCTGGTATCGCCGTTGCCTGAAAATCAAATATAGTTTCTTCCCTGTATGACTTAAAATTCTGGAATGAAAACTGACACAACATCTTTCTCTCCTCCTTCATTCATCTTCTCCATCATACCACTATTCTTTCCAGATTCCAAGTTTTATATTTAATTTTAGAAATTATTTTTTGTATTTTTCATTTAAAATTTAAAAACCATCTTTTCTATAGAAACCCATTATCTCTCTCATAAAACATATTCGCAAGGCATCATCTATAATCATAAGAAGGCATCTGCAAATGCAATATCTATGACTATTTCCTGTCTAAATGCTTCCAGATTGTTTTTTTCATCATAAGCCACCAAATAGTAATGCTTTGACAAGTCATACTTTTGATTCTTGAAAGCAAAACGCAGGCGGACAATGCGCTTCGCAGGTTCTTCGCTCTGGCTGTCAGCAGTCATAATATTTTCATTCGTGATCCGTTCATTCTCTTCAGATATAAAGTAAATACGGAATGTCCATAATTGCAATTTAGTCGCAATCATCTACTTTGAAGTTACTCTATCACCTGCATTACTTCCCGCAAAATAGAATTCGCATCCCGACCATAGGTTTGCTCTACAGGTACAAAAATCTGTCCGTCATCCAAAATGCGGATATTTTCGCGTTTTACCGAATGAATTACTGCAGGGGCATGGGAAGTAACCAGGAACTGTACCTGCGGAAAGATACTCTGCAGATCTTCCAATATCGTCTGCTGCCACTCTGGATGAAGATGCAGGTCAATCTCATCAATCAGAACAATACCCGGAGTTTTGGAAAGAACTTCCTTACCCATCTGGGGGTTAAGTACGGTCATTCGATAGGCAATATCTCCAATCATGCTCAATGTATTTTTATATCCATCACTCATCTCGTTCAGGGCAAAGCGACATCTTTCCCCATCTTTGTCCTCGTACTCGATCATGATTCTATGGGTATCCAGATCAAATGACATATCTGCCCTTTTACATCCATAGATATTCCGGAAACATTTACAAACAGCATCTTCTACGACCATAAGCTGCGGTAATTTTTCCACTTTTCCAGTCTTCTGCTGATTTTGAAGACTTTTCATCGTCAGCTTCTCAAACCAGTTCAGCATCATCTTTTCATTAGACTCCGCTGCCATACAGTCCAGGCATCCCACCTGCCGGTTAAATCTCTGCAGAGCCTGCCGATTCTGCTTTTCTTTTTTCTGAGCATATAACCGTCTGGTTCCATAATAGGATAAAATGGGCAGAATTGTTTCTGTGCTCCCTGCCATAACCTGGCTTTGCATCTGCTCCGCAATTAACGTGTCAATTTTCAAAAAAGGTCTCCTCCTCGCCTATGATATGATCTTATTATATCTGTTTACATTTTTTCCTACAATCGCAAGGAGGAAAAGAAGCTATCTAATTTTCCTATATTCTTGTTATTCCCGCTGTCCATCAGATATACATGATTCCAGTCCGCAGTATACATCTACCAATACTTTTCTTATATTTACATTCATGACTATAATGGAACTGGTATATGTTTAATTGTAATTAAGTTGCAATCATCGGAATTTTTTTAGAAATCTACTACAAACCATCTGGCGACATTTGTATTTACTTCACAAAAAATACGACCTTCTTTACGGAGTTCACGCACCAGCACTTGAAGCTGACCACGATTATGTCCTGGTAATACCTGATACAATTCTTTTAGTGGAGTTCCCTCTCTTCCGTTATTACGAATATGTTTTAAAAGCAATTCTTTATTTGTTTCCCGATCTAATCCGACCATTCGTGTATGAACACCGGATTTTCCCACGGCTGTATATAAACAACGAGCAAGAACATATTTATTGCGACCGATATGTTTCACAATTCCAAGTTCTGTTAGTCGCTTGAGCCGTGGTTTCAAGTTCTTCATCAAACTCATCTCATGATAGAGTGCATGAATCACCAAAAAGTCACTGGTTGAGAGTATCTCCAGCTGCTCATTACCAATCTGATTAATGACTGACAGCATATTTTTATCTATCACCAGTCCATTCAGCGTAATACTGACAAAACTGTCATCCATACCTGTGAAATCCAATAACGAATATGTATAACCACCATTTCGATAGTCTGCGGAGTATAATAAAGAACTATATCCTGAGAGACATTTTGTAAAGAACTTTTATCAGATTCACAAAAAATATTTCAGACAAAATAGAAAGCCGGAAACCGTTTTTAGATTCCCGGTTATGTTTTTACATAATTTGTTTTGTTAATTCACACATTGCAAATTGGCTATAACGAACCTATTAGTTCATTTTCTCTAAGCGTTTGCTTCAAAACATTTAGTTCTTGTAATTTCTTT
>CAMWMT010000206.1 GCA_947175375.1 uncultured Clostridiaceae bacterium
TACATCATTATATTCCATCTCCCAATACATGGCCGCTATGCGATCCGCCAATTCATACAACTGCTCTTTCACGGAACCTGACCGGTCAACAGGATGACCAACGAGTTCTTCTATCTCTCCAAGCCGTTTCCACTTGTCTTCTCCTGGGACTCCCTGTTCTTCACAGTCTTCTTCAAAAGTATCCCAGTGCATATACAGATGATGCACTGCCTCAAACAGATTTGCTAAAACCTCCTGTTCTCCTTCATCTTCGGGAAGAAAATCCATGGCAAAAAGATCCACCCCCATGATATAGGGACAGCCATGGTACTTATCCAGAAACTCCTGGTTCACACTGAGCTCCCCACTGTTTACTATACGGATCAAGGTCGGCTCCACTTTTAAAATCTCCCATCCTTCCGGCAATTCTGTCTTCGCATAATACTGAAATCTTTCATAATCATTTCTCAGCATGGCAAAATCCATGTCATCATCCCAAGGAATAAATCCATGTTCACGCACCGCGCCAAGCAAAGTCCCCCACTGGGCAAAATATTTAATATGATGGCGCTTGCAGATTGTATCTATCTCTTTCAAAATATCCAGCTGCGCGAGCCAGGCGCGTTTCATCATTGGCTGTACATAAAAGCCGTTCCTGTCTTCTCCCTGTACTATTTGCACTGTTCTGGTATTCATTCACTTTCCTCCTTCACTGTCCCTTTTCTTCCAATATCCTGATCGTCCTGGTCATTCCGGCTTTGATCCCATACCTGGCTTTCCAGCCAAGCTCTCTCAGTTTACTGCCATCCAGCCTTGCTTTTGTCGCCCGGCTGTAACCGGCGCTCTCAACCGCATCCGGAATCTCAAAAACAACTTTTTGACCTGTAATCTCTGCTACGACAGCCGCCAAGTCCTTCAACATGATATCGGATGCATCATCTGCAATATTATATGCCTCCCCACATACTCCAAAAAACAGTATGGTCAGCAGCCCTGAAACGGCATCACCGACATAGGTATAGGAGTAATGCTGTGTTCCCTCACTCTTCAGCACAATATTTTCTTTTGCAATCCCTTTTCGGATAAACTGGCTGATCGCTTTTGTATCGCTCATCTGCATCGTCGGACCATAAGAACGGGTAAACCGGGCAATCACTACATCCAGTTTCCTGCTCTCTATATAAGCCTGGCACAGCGCTTCTCCGCAGCGTTTGCTTTCCGGATACCCTGCCCGCATGGTATTACAGTCTATATAACCACAATATCTCTCATCAAATTTTTCTGTATCGCCCCGATTCTCACCATAGATCTCATTGGAGGAAGCGAACACCATTCGAGTACTCTCATGCGCGGCCGCAAACGTCAGCATATGATTTGTACCAATAATATTGGTCGTTATCGTACCGATTGGGTCCGTTGCATAAGCAACCGGATGTGTATTGCTTGCCAGGTGAAACACATAGTCTACCGTACTGATATCATCTCTGACAAGCGGCTGATTGATATTCCACGAAATAAATTCAAACCACTCACTGTCCCAGCAATAGGAAAACCTCGTCTTTGCTTTCTCTGCGTCTCTTCCCATTGCATAGATCTTACAACGCATATCATATCTGTTGTTTCTATACATCAACACATCGATGAAAGCACTGCCGATCAGACCGCTTGCACCCGAGATCAAAAGTGATCTGTTTTTCAGTTTTTCCCACGGGAACTCTGATTCCGCTACCCATGCAATATCTTCCTGATATAACTCATTTTCAAACACATTCATAATCCATCTCCTGAATATATGCTTTATTTCAGCCAGTTATCTTTATCTGATTTCAAATATGCTTTGAATAATTCCAGATCATCCTTTGTTGTAAGTTTGATATTCTTTTCTGAACCTGCAGCAAAATACAAGCGTTCTCCCAGTTCCACCATCATCGTATTCGTATAAGAGGAACCATAGATACCGGTCTTTTTCTCAAATGCCTCATGATAAGCCCAGTCCAGTTTTCCAAACTTATACGCCTGCGGGGTGGAAACTCTCCTGAGTTTCTCACGGGGAATATATTCCATCGTAGAGATCTCATCTTCCACCACAAAAATCTGCTCATTATACGGCAGAGAAGTTACTGCGTTCCCATACTGCTCGCATTTCACAATCACATCTGAAAGAACCATAGCATCTACCAGCGGTCGTATGCCATCATGAATAATGATCATATCCTCCGAATCACATTTTCCCTCCAGATTATATACCCCATTCCGAATCGATTCCTGACAATTCTCTCCTCCCGAAACGATCCATTTCAATTTGGTAAGATTGAACTGTTTTGCATATGCCCAGACAACATCATGCCATCCATCAATGCAGACTACTTCTATGGCGTCAATCTGGGGATGCTTTTGAAATCCTTCCAGAGTATAGATCAGAACCGGTTTGTCATACACGTTAATAAACTGCTTCGGAATATCCTGCCCCATCCGCTGACCGGAACCCCCGGCAATAATGATCGCTATATTCATTTTCTATCTCCTTTGCCAATAAAATCCTGCTGTCAGGTATATACAACTTCAATCAAATATCCTACAATTGGTCCAGAACATATTTCTTTACAAAGATTTCCCACGTGTATTCTTTCTGTACTTTATCCTGTCCCCTTTTTGCAATTTTCTTCGCTCTGTCCGGGTTCTTAAGCAATTGTTCTATGATACGCGGGAGCATTTCCAGCTCTTCCAGTCTATAGAACACCAGTTCCTTTCCATCCTGAAAATGCGAATCCACATATGTACTGTAATCTGTCACACACACCGCGCCGTTCTGCATAGCTGTCAGGACGCGGTCATGAATACCGTTTTTAAAGGAGGGCATGTTATTTAACAAAATCTTTGCATTCGCTATGAGATCTGCGGTTTTTTCAAAGTCCACAGAACCCATCAGTACTAGATTTTCCGGGCATACCGGATACAGATCTTCCCATCCGTTTCCTGCCACATGCACACGGATTCCGGCATCCACCAGTAACGTAACAATCTTCCTTCGATAATACGCTCTCACGTAATAATCCGATACCATCCCGAATACCGACATCATCACCTTCAGCAGATCATCCGAATATTCAATCTTCATATACTCCAGCAGAAAAATCACAGCCTGTACGGTAGTCATCTCCGGATGCCCGATCCTTACTTTAATCAGCAAATCATAGAATTCATCCGCCCACTCCCAGTCCGGGACCAACTCAGCTATTCTGTTCTTCTGCTCTTCCTCGCAATTCAGTGTGCCCGTAAATAATACATCTATCTCCCGCTTGTCATAATCCCTGTATTCACCAGTGGGACCGGGCAGGCATGCCATTCTGATATCTTTAAACGGCTTATAATAGGTCCTGCAATACGCCACATATTCTTCATCCAACAAACGCATATACATGTTATTCATATGGGATTCAAAAAAAGTATCATGGTAATGATAGGGCGGATCTACAATAATCTCAAATACAGGACACCCAAAAAGATCCATTAAAAATGTACCACCCTCCAGTCTCTGAGCCGGCACGGGATGATTAATCCCAATCATGGCATCCCAACGTTCCATTAATATCCTGCTATTAATCTCCGATATTCTGCAGGTATGTATCCCACAGGCATTCAAGGCTGTCTCTATACATTTCAAAAAATAATTTAAGGAATCATAGCATACCGTATTGTTCATGATCAGCAGACCAATTCTCATATAACACCTCCAGCTTCTATATTGCTTCTCAATCTAAATACTTTGCAAAATACTCCTTATATGGTATGTCCGGCTCCATAATAGTTCCTTCATGGTCTGAAGCGCCCTGAACAAGCTGATGATAATCTCCATATAAACGTGTCAGCACCTTATCATATTCCGCAGGTGCAGGAATCTGTATATTTTCAAAGGGAAGATATATCGTATCCTTGAACCATTCCTTTTGAACACTTTTACATCTTTCTTGGTATATTCCATCCGTAATAAAATCAAATGCCTGTGATTCCCCAAAGTGCGAAAGATTAAATTCTTCAAAAATCCTGAATCTCTGTCTGTAATCTTTTTTCAGATAATCCAGCAGGAAATCCGAATCAAGAATAAACTGTTTTCCCTGTTCTATAGCAGTCAAAACGGACCCCGAATCAACAATCGCATTCCAAAGCAATTTTTGAATCCCTGCAGTAATAAAAGACTGAGGATTGACAGGATCAGGAACACTGTCCAACGGAAAGATATCAATAAAAATACCCTGATTAAACTCTCTGGAGATATCGCGGAATTCAATGGCAGTGGTCCGGCTGTCCCGAATTTTGGAAAGAGCCCATATAATATTACCCGAATAAGTATTCTGGAAACAATATGGTTCTGTAAATTCCCATGGGGCAACCGACTGAAGTTCCTCATAATCGTTCCGGAACATCAATACGTCGATATCATCATCCCATGGAATAAAGCCCTGATGACGCACTGCCCCAAGAAGCGTACCATATCCCGCATAATAAGAGAGAGGAAATTTTTTACATACTTCATCAAACCGCTCTAATATCTCTAATTCTGTCGCCCATATCTTTTTTCGCTTTTCTGTCACAAGAAAACCAGAACGTGTCTCTTCCTTAAAAAATGACGGTGCAAAATCCATATCCATTTCCTTTACTTGCATAATCATCTATATTTTCACATTTCTTCCCACGCAAAGCATTTCGGCAAAATCTCTCCTCGCTTTTTATATCGTTCCCTTAATGCGTCAACTTGATTTTTAAAAAACGGATAAGAATGAAAATCATCCTTCATCGGTGTCATATAATCATCCCCATAATCCAGCCTTAGCAGCAGATCATAGCCCTCAGGAATCGGAATCGTCGTATTCTCAAAGGGCACTTCTATAATTTTATCAAGACAAGACTTTGGAATACGAAAATCTGGTCGTTCATGTAATATAAAAGTACGAGAAACTTCTTCGCACTGTTCATCCCAATACATAGCCATCACCCTGTCTGCCAGATACGCCAGCTGCTCTTTCATGGGCTGGTTCCAATCAAAGTGATATCCTGTCATGTTCTCTATATTTTTCACACCTGCTTCTCTGGCTTCTTCCCAGGCACACTTCTCACTTTCCTTATATTCATCCCAATATACGGCCAGATATGCAATCCCCCAAAACAGATTCACCACAATCTGTTCTGTCTTCCTGTCCTGCGGAACCGAATCCCAGCAAAAGATGTCCACCCCCATCATGTAAGGACAACCATAAAACTGATCCAAAAACTCCTGGTCCACCCGGATCGTGTCACTGTTCATAACACGGATCATGGTAGGCTGTGTTTCCAGCAAAAACCATCCTTCTGGTAATTCCGATCTGGCATATTGACAAAATCTGTCATAATCCCCTCTGAGCATCCCAATATCCATATCATCATCCCACGGAATATATCCCTGATGGCGTACTGCTCCCAGCAACGTACCGCTGTATGCAAAATATTTGATCTGATATTTTTTGCAGATTTCTTCAATTACTTTCAAAATTTCCAACTGCGCGGCCCATACGCGCTTCATCAACGGCTTTACATAGAAACCATCCCTTTCTTCTCCCTGAAAATATTCTTCTGTGAATACCATCCGACTGTCTCCTCTCATATAATATCCAGCATCTCTCTTACTC
>CAMWMT010000207.1 GCA_947175375.1 uncultured Clostridiaceae bacterium
GGCAGCCGGGATGGCGACTTGCGGAAAGACCCCGTTTGTTGTCACCTATGCGGTATTCGGTTCCCTTAGAATGTGCGAGATGATCCGTCAGGAAATCTGCTATCCGAACCTGAATGTGAAGATTGCGTGCTCACACGGCGGCGTGACTCCGGCAAATGATGGTGCGAGCCATCAGTGTATCGAGGACCTGGGAGTTCTTCGGACACTTCCGAACATGACAGTGATCATGCCGGCGGATTATTATGCAGCAAAGAAGCTGGTGGCAAAAGCGGCTGAGATGTATGGTCCCTGTTACCTTCGGTTTACCAGGGATGCGATTCCGGTAATCTACGATGAGGATACAGAATTTGAGATCGGGAAGGCAAATGTCCTGCGGGAAGGCAAGGACGTGGCGCTGATCGCCAATGGAGATACGGTCTGCATCGCGCTGAAGGCAGCAAAGATGCTGGAGGAAAAGGGCATCCAGGCAAAGGTGTTGGATATGCATACGATCAAACCGCTGGACAAAGATGCGGTCATGGATTGCATCAATAACATTGGCAAGATCATCACCGTGGAAGATCACAATATTCTGAACGGATTGGGAAGCGCTGTCAGCGATGTAGTGGCGGAGACCGGCAAGGCAGTAGTGAGAAGAGTTGGTATCCAGGACCAGTTTGGGCAGTCCGCTCCTTATGAAAGACTGCTGGAGATGAACGGGATCACAGCAGAGCATATCGTTGAACTGGCCGAGGAACTGACGCAGTAATATATACTTATCAGCGAAAAGAGTTGCAGGCAATAATATGTATAACAAGTGAGCACACTATTATGTATTTTACATCCTACCATATAGGTATAATGTTATAGGTATGATGAGATAAATAAAAAATGGAGGATAATATCATGTTTGAATTTCAAGATCAGGTAGTAATCGTAACTGGAAGCGGATCTCCGAAGGGGATCGGAAGAACCATCGCCCGTACCTTTGCAAAGCAGGGCGCGACTGTGATTATCGCAGATATGAATGAAGAAGGCATCAAAGATACGGTGGCTGTGATCGAAGGTGAAGGCGGCAAAGCCATGGGTATCACAGTAAATGTGACTTCGCCGGAATCCGTGCAGCAGATGGTGGATACGGTCATGGAAAAATATGGCCGGATCGATGTATTGGTCAATAATGCTGGCATTTCCCAGAAAGTGACAGTGGAAGATATGAAGCTGGAAGATATGAGAAGAATCTTCGAGGTAAATATGTTCGGATTGTTCCTCTGCACACAGGCCTGCATGAAGCCTATGCGCGCGGCTAAATATGGAAGGATCGTAAACCTATCTTCCGTATCCGGAAAACGGGGCGGCGGTGTATTTGGAGGAGCGCATTATTCTGCATCCAAAGCAGCGGTTCTGGCATTTTCCAAAAACCTGTCCAGAGAGATCTCTGCAGAGGGAATCACCATCAACAGTGTGTGCCCAGGTTTAATCAATACGGAGATCTGGAAGTCCCTGCCAAAAGAGGATGCGGACAAAGTCATCGATGGCATTCCCATGGGACGTCCTGGCGAGACTCAGGAGGTGGCTAATGCGATCGTCTTCCTGGCTTCCAAAGAAGCTTCCTATATTACAGGAGAAGAGATCGATATTAATGGCGGGTCTCATATGGATTAAGCCCTTCCTAAAGTTTAACATAAAGAAGAATCGGCCTCATGGAAGATCCATGAGGTCGGTTCATTCAGGCATTTTTTATCACATTTTCAAAATAGGTATCACGGATGTTTTGGTTCAGACGGACGGTATTCCGTTCCTTTAACATCTGGAAGATCGTTTCGTGAGCTTTGTACAGTTCCTGTCCCCGTCCTGTTTCTACCATCTGCGTGACAGTCGCCAGTCGAATCGACCAGGTCAGCATCTGTACGACCCGGTTGATCTTGTCAATCAGCGGATTGTGCCCCATTCGGGAAACGGCATCATGGAATTCATTGTCTGCTTCAAAGACTGCCTGTGTATTCTGAGGACCTTTTTCGATCTCTGTTCTCATGAGTGCAAGTCTCTCTTCCAGAATCTGCATATCTTCTTCGGTGTATTTTGTCATGGCGAGCTGGACAACACCGGATTCCATCATCTCCCGGAGTTCCATCAGATTGTCATAAGAGTCTGCTTTATCCAGAATAATACCATAGATCATGGGATCGATCATACTTTCTGTAAAGCCTTCACATACGAAAGTTCCTTCCGCGCGGCGAATCTCCAGAACCCCCAGATAGACCAGGATCTTGATTGCTTCGCGTATGGAGTTTCTCCCTACTCCCAGATGCTCTGCAAGTTCCAGTTCTGTCGGAATCTTGTCACCGGGACGCAGTTCTTTATGGATCATGGCTTCTGTCAGACAGTTGATGACCCGCTGAACCACAGATTCATTGTTTAATTTTTTCAGATAGCTTATATTCTGGCTCATAATCTCCTCCAAGTCGATACTTTTAATCCAATGTCCTACATAATACTATTACATGTGAAATAAAATGTCAAATGAAACGGTGTAATAGATTTATCATTAATAAGTGGTCGAAAGGGGTCAGGTATATTCTCATAGTTCTTTGAGATGATGGACTGTGTTTATAAACCATGTTATACTATATGAAATGGGGGAAGAAGTACAGGAGGGGTACTATGAAAACAGAGATGGACATACACAGGCGCAGAAAGATCATTTTGAAAGTATTAAAGATTGCGGTCGGAAGCTGTATGGCAGTGGCAATTGCGCAGTTTTTTAAACTTCAGTACGCGACTTCGGCAGGAATCATTACGCTTTTGACCGTGCAGGATACGAGAAAAGATACCATTGAACTTACAGCTGAACGCTTGCTTTCATTTCTTTTGTCGGTCTTACTGGTTTTTATCTGTTTCCGGTACATAGGGAGACTTGACTGGGTGAACTATGGAATATACATATTTCTGATGGTGAATGTCTGCTACTTCTTCGGCTGGCAGAATACGATATCGGTTAATGCAGTCATGGGGACTCATTATCTGCTGACTCCAAACTACAGCCTGAATTTTGCAGTAAACGAATTGACATTGATCCTGATTGGAACCAGCCTGGCTCTTGCCATGAACTGGAGAATGCCCAGTAACATGAAGCTCATTCGGGAGGATATCCGAAGAGTAGAGAATGACATGCAGAAGGTACTTCAGGAACTGGCAAGACATCTGGAAGAAGGCTTTGACGGAGCGCATATCTGGCTTGACCTGGATCAGCTGGAAGAATCCATTCATCAAGGTCTGGAACGCGCGAATGAACAGGCATATAATACCTTGTCACAGGATGACCATTATTATGTGGAATATATGGAGATGCGGCTGCAGCAATGTGCCATGCTGCAGTCCCTCCGATATCGGGTCTGGAAGATACAAAAGATGCCGAGGCAGGCGAAACTCGTCAGTTATTATCTGAATTATCTTGCGCGTTATATCCGTGAAGAAAATGTCCCGGACGAACAAAGGAAAGAACTGCAGCATGTATTTGAACTGATGAAACTTCAGCCGCTTCCGAAGAACCGGGAAGAATTCGAGTCCCGAGCGATCTTATATCATGTACTGCTGGATCTGGAGGATTTCCTGTTCGTGAAGCAACGGTTTGCGGACCAGTACATCTGCGACCAAGGTTCCGAAGAGGAAGAATAGGCATCTCCCCCTTATAAAGGGGAGAGCTGGAAGCTACCATTTTTCCGGATCGTGCAGATGAGGCTTTCGAAACCGCCGGTGCGAAACTCGATGAGAAGCTTGTCGCCGCATGTTTTGCAGACCGGCTCGCAGCGGAGCGTGGAGATTTTCTCAAGAAAGCTCGGCTCCAGATTCTCAATAGAGTGTATGACGCGGGATTCACATTCATACTGTTTCTTCTGGGGCATCTCCGCATAATGAAGATACAGATTTTTGAATCTGTCAGCCGTTTTGGCGGAATGGAAATAACTCCCTGCCATCATATACACAATGTATGCCATGGCGCGCTGTCTGCTGTAGCTTTTTTCGGTGCTGTTGAATGTTTTCATAAATATCGCTTCCTTTCTGTAGGGGTAGAATGAATCTGTCCCGTTTGCAGGTGACTGCAGATTGGGCAAAAAAATACCAATCTGATGAAAAAGTGTATAGTATACCTGTCGGTACATTTTGCAATCCATCACATTGGTTTCTCATTCTACTTCCTGAAGAAATATGGAAGCTTATTTTATTATGGCATGCTCCAAATGATTTGTCAATCATTTGGAGCAAAAATTATCATGATTCTTCAAACAGGCATGCCCCATTGGTCTCGATGACCTTCTTATACCAGTGGAACGATTTCTTGGGGATCCTCTTATAAGTACCTTTGCCGTAGTCATCGCAATCCACATAGATAAATCCATAACGTTTGGACATCTGCTTCGTAGATTCGGATACAAGGTCGATGCATCCCCAGGAGGTATAACCAAGACATTCTACCCCGTCATACTCAATGGCATCCAGCATGGCACGGAAATGGACATCAAAATAATCAATGCGGTACTGGTCATCAACTGTGCCGTCCTCTTTCAGGACATCCATGGCTCCAAGCCCGTTTTCCACGATGAATAACGGCTTGCGGTAACGGTCATATAGATCCACCATGGAGATGCGAAGCCCGGTGGGATCGATCTGCCATCCCCAATCAGAGGATTCCAGATAGGGATTTTTCACCGCGATGATCGTATTGCCCGCGGTAGTGTCAAGATCATCCGTCTTGTGGGCTGCACAGGAAGACATATAGTAGGAGAAGGAGACAAAATCCACCGGATAGGCCTTCATGATCTGGTCGTCTTCCGGTTCCTTTACAATGTGGATGCCGTGATTCCGGAAACGAGCCAGCAGGTACGCCGGATATTCGCCAAATACCTGGGTATCGCTGTAACAGTAGGTACTTCTCATCATCTGCTGGGCTTCCAGCACATCTTCTGGCTTGCAAGTATATGGATAATAGGTGAGTTTGGTCAGCATGCATCCAACCATGGAGCCCGGGATCGTCTCATGACAGATCTTCGTTGCCAGCGCAGATGCCACGAACTGATGGTGCATGGCCTGGAAGATCACTTCTTCAAAATTTTTGCCTGGAAATCGATCTTCGATCAGGCCGCCAGTCGTATACGGATGGCGGATCATGGAGTCCACTTCGTTGAATGTCAGCCAGTATTTCACCTTATCCTTGTAGCGAGTGCAGATCGTCTCTACATATCTGACAAACATGCCAACGACCTCGCGGGAGTACCAGCCATCGTAATTCAACACCAGATTTAACGGCGGCTCATAGTGGGACATGGTTACCAGAGGCTCGATGCCGTATTTTTTGCACTCGTCAAACACGGCGTCATAAAATGCCAGTCCTTCTTCATTGGGCGTCTCGTCATCTCCGTTTGGAAAGATGCGGGACCAGGCGATGGACAGGCGGTATACCTTGAATTCCATCTCGGCGAACAGTTTAATATCTTCTTTATAATGGTGATAGAAATCACTGGCATGGCGTTTTGGGTAATTGACTTCATCTTCCGGATGCGCTAGGGCTTCCTCAATATCTGCGGTGGTGATTGAGTTATGCGTCTTATAATCGGTAACATCGGTGTCAAAATGCGCCCGCGCGCAGTCCGATACAGACC
>CAMWMT010000208.1 GCA_947175375.1 uncultured Clostridiaceae bacterium
CTGAATCAGCTTTGTCCGTCTCAATCGGACTCAGAACGTCCGTTTAAGACGGACAAAGCCGACTCACTGTCCGCTCCAATCCATACAGCGCCGCATATCATACATCCGGGGCTGAAATTGCCGGCAGCCCTCTTTTGTAAAATGACAAAATCCCTTGCATAACGAGTCCTGAAATAGTAAAGTAAAATCAGTTCATTCTACTGGTATACGGGAGGAGGCATATATGAAAGCCGAGACGAAAAAAAGACGGATATTCGACATTATCCAGATTGGTTTCGATGAGGATCTGGAGAGCCGACTGTTTGACATTATACTGATGCTGATGATCCTGGTTAATTTGTTTATTGCCTTTTTTTCGACTTTTGACGGCTCTGAACCGTACATGGGAGTTCTCGGTATCGTTGAGTTGATCACGGTGATCGCATTTGGCGTGGAATACGGGCTTCGGATCTGGACGGCGGAATATCTGTATCCAGATATATCGAGGGGAAAAGCTATATTCCGTTATATGATGTCCTTTAATGGGTTGATCGATCTGCTTTCATTTTTTCCATATTTTCTTCCTGTTTTTTTCCCAGCAGGAGTCGTGGCATTTCGGATGTTCCGGGTAGTGAGAATCTTCCGGCTCTTCCGGATCAACGCATATTATGATGCACTGAATGTGATCGGAGAAGTTATTCATAGCAAAAAGGATCAGATATTGTCATCCATTTTCATCATTCTGGTACTGATGATGGCGTCATCCCTGTTCATGTACAGCCTGGAGCATGGGGCACAGCCTGAGGTGTTTCGGAACGCATTTTCCGGTTTTTGGTGGGCAGTATCCACACTTCTGACAGTTGGATATGGAGATATCTATCCCATTACGATTCCAGGACGTATCTTTGGCATTGTGATTACCTTTCTTGGGGTGGGGATGGTGGCGATCCCTACCGGTATCTTATCGGCAGGTTTCGTAGAGCAGTATACAAAGCTGAAGAGCCTGGACGATTATTCCATAGAGACAGAACTTCGGTTCGTCCGGCTGAAAATAGAAGAGAATCATCCATGGGTTGGACGAAAGGTCCGGGAACTTTCTCTGCCGCCGGGACTTTTGATCGCAGTTATTCAGAGAAAAGGAGAGGTGGTCGTGCCAAGAGGCGAGACTGCGATCTTGCAGGGAGATCAGATTATCGTGGGAGCGGAAGGTTATCAGGGAGACGCAGGAATCAAGCTGAAAGAGATGATTTTAAAGGAACATCATCCATGGGCAGGTCAGAAGATCAAAGATCTGGATATCTCCAGACAGACGCTGATCCTGATGGTCCGCCGGGATGGACAACTTCTGATGCCGGGCGGAGATCTGAAGCTTCGGACGGGGGATATGGTTTTGCTGTATACGAAGAAGACGTATCGGGATATGCAGACGGTGGAAGTTTGAGTCAGGGCTATTTTGGGACGGTTGAAGAAAAACAAAAATCTGTGTATAATGAATCCATACAATTCAGAGCCGGATTAAGTATTAGAGGAAAACGGAGGCAGGGAAAAAAGAAATTGTGCTACTGTTTACGGAACCGATGAATAGAGCAGTCGGAATATTCTGGCAGACATGGTAAAGAAAGGATGTGATACGATGGTATCTGTAGTGAATGAACACTGGAGAGATGAAAAAATAAATGGCATTGTTTATGATATGTCACCAGCTCCAGGATATCGACATGGAATCATTGACAGTAATATACACACGATTATAAAGCAGGGGTTAAGAGACAGTTTGTGCCTTGTATTTATGGAGAATCTCGATTTCAAATATCATCCAGAGGAAAATGATGATTATGTATGTCCTGATATCATGGTTGTATGTGACAGGACGAAACTGAAGGGAGGGGCGTACAGTGGAACGCCTAAATTTATTGCTGAGACGTTAAGCCCATCCACGGCAAAAAGAGATAAAACAGAAAAAAAGGAAATTTATGAAAAAGCGGGTGTAGAAGAATACTGGATTGTTTCACCACAGGGAAGTGTGGAAATCTATTACCTGGAGAACGACAAATATGTTATGAAACATAATTATATGCTTGAAGATGATCCGGAAGACGAACATTATAATGCGGAAACGGTGATTCGTCTCAGAGCGTTTCCGCATATCACAATGGAATTGAGAGATATATTTGAAAAGGTAGATTAAAAACAGATTATATAGGGTGTGCCGACCAGACAGGACCTGCGGAAAATGGATGAGAGAGAAAAAGAGTAACAGTGAACGGGGAAGGAGAGAGATGGCAAGAACCGTAGGAATTGGATATCAGGATTTTGAACAACTGATAAAAAACCATATATTTTATGTGGATAAGACAACATTTATTAAGGAATGGTGGGAGAACAAAGATGTTGTAACGCTGATCACACGGCCCAGACGATTTGGCAAGACTTTGAACATGAGCATGTTGGAACAGTTCCTGTCTGTGGAGTATGCGGGCAGGGGAGACCTTTTTGAGGGGTTTGCGATCTGGGAGGAAGAGAAATACCGGAAGATGCAGGGAACGTATCCGGTAATCGCCTTGAGCTTTGCGGATATAAAAGAGACATCTTTTCCGGAGGCGAGGAAAAAGATCTGCTATACCATTGAAAAACTGTTCCATCGATATCCGTATCTGTTGAACAGTGATCTGCTGAATCAGCGGGAAAAAGATTATTTTTGCAAAGTTTCAGCAGAAATGGAAGACTATATAGTGACTTCGTCTCTTGGAACTTTGTCAGAATATCTGTATCGATATTATGGCAGGAAAGTAATTATCCTGCTGGATGAATATGATACGCCCATGCAGGAAGCCTATGTACATGGGTACTGGGAGGAACTGGTGGAGTTCACCAGAAGTCTGTTCAATTCCACCTTTAAGACGAATCCGTATCTGGACCGTGCAGTAATGACAGGAATTACGAGGGTCAGCAAGGAATCCATCTTCTCGGATCTGAATAACCTGGAGGTTGTGACAACTACCTCTGAAAAATATGAGACGTCTTTTGGCTTCACGCAGCAGGAGGTATGGGAAGCGCTGGATGAATATGGATTATCAGAAAAAAAAGAAAAAGTCAAAGAGTGGTATGACGGTTTTACCTTTGGAAAGCAGTTTGGTATCTACAATCCATGGTCTATTTTGAATTATTTGGATAAGCATAGGTTTTCCACCTGGTGGGCTAATACCAGCAGCAATAGTCTGGTGGGAAAGGTGATTCGGGAGGGAAGCAAAGACATAAAACTGACGATGGAAAGCCTGCTGAAAGGGGAAGCTTTCCATACCCAGATAGACGAGCAGATTGTATTCAGCCAGCTGGATATTACAGAGAATGCCATCTGGAGTCTGCTCCTTGCCAGCGGCTATCTGAAAGTGGAAAATTACTGGACAGATGAAAAAAATGAACGGGAAACTTATGCCCTATGTTTGACGAATCGCGAAGTCCGGATCATGTTTGAACAGATGATCGAGGGGTGGTTTGCACAGAGAATTCCAGCCTATAATGATTTTATCAAAGCGCTGAAACAGGGAGATCTGGATTCGATGAATGAGTATATGAATCGGGTTGCTCTTGCGACGTTCAGCAGTTTTGATACAGGGGTACAGCCTTCAGAAGCGGAACCAGAGCGCTTCTATCATGGATTTGTTCTGGGGTTGATGGTGGATTTGTCCGGAAGCTATACGATCCTCTCTAACCGGGAGAGTGGTTTTGGAAGATATGATGTGATGCTGGAACCGAAGAATGCGTCGGATGACGCATATATTCTGGAATTCAAGGTAAAGAACCGAAAGGAAAAGGATCTGGAAGAGACTGTGCAGAATGCGCTTCTGCAGATTGAAGAAAAGCAGTATGCGGCATCCTTGGAAGCGAAAGGAATCCCAAAGGAACAAATCCGGTGTTATGGGTTTGCGTTTGAAGGGAAGCGGGTGCTGATCGGGTGGGGCGGAAACAGTGATTAGTCTCAGAGCACTTTCACATATCACAATGGAATTGAGAGATATATTTGAAAAGGTAGATTAGGCATAAGAAAAATACTGGGGGTACAGGAAAACAGGACAGACAGGAGAATCAGAGAATGGCAAGGGCAGTAGGACTTGAAATTCAGAATTTTGAGCAAGTAAGAGAGAGAGTATGTTTCTATGTGGATAAGACCGGATTCATCAAAAAATGGTGGGAGAATAATGACGCAGTAACTTTGATCGCCCGCCCGCGGCGTTTTGGGAAGACACTGACTATGAGTATGCTGGAGCAGTTCCTATCGGTGAAATATGCAGAAAGAGGAGATCTTTTTGAGGGGCTTGCGGTATGGGAGGACGAGAAGTATCGGAAGCTGCAGGGGACATTTCCGGTAATTTCGTTAAGTTTTGCTGATGTGAAGGAGAATTCATTTGAAAAAGCAAGAAAACAGATCTGCCACATCATTAAAAATGTATATAACGAATTCTATTATCTTCTGAACAGTGACAGACTGAATGAAGATGAGAAAGAACTGTTTCGGAAAGTGTCTGCAGACATGGAAGACTATGTTACAGCAGGTTCTTTGCGTGAACTATCGAAATACCTGATGGGTTACCATGGGAAAAAGGTGATGATTCTGCTGGATGAGTACGATACACCCATGCAGGAGGCATATGTATACGGGTACTGGGAAGAACTGGTGGAATTTATCAGAAATCTGTTCAATGCCACATTTAAGTCCAATCCTTATCTGGAGCGTGCAGTCATGACCGGGATCACGAGGGTTAGTAAGGAATCCATTTTTTCAGACCTGAATAACCTGACAGTAGTGACGACTACATCGGATCTGTATGCGGACAGTTTTGGATTTACAGAAGCGGAAGTATATGCGGCGCTGGAAGAATATGGAATCGAGGAGCAGATGCCGAAGGTAAAGAAGTGGTATGATGGATTTGTATTTGGGAAGCAAAGAGATATCTATAATCCATGGTCAATCCTGAATTATCTGAAGTTCAGAAAGCTGTCCGCTTATTGGGCAAATACCAGCAGCAATCATCTGGTGGGAAAATTGATCCGGGAAGGAAGCATAGAGGTCAAGTTTATTGTGGAGGATCTGCTGAAAGGAAAGAAATTTTCTACAGAACTTGATGAACAGATCGTGTTCAGCCAGCTTGAGGAAAATGAAAGAGCCATCTGGAGCCTGTTTCTGGCAAGTGGATATTTGAAAGCAGAAAGCTGTATATTTGATGAAGAGACCGGAAGAGACCTTTATGAACTGTCCCTGACCAATATGGAAGTCCGACTGATGTTTGAACGGCTGATCGAGGGTTGGTTCTCTCAGCGGGTTCCTGCCTATAACACTTTTATCAAGGCACTGATGCTTGGTGATGTGAAAGCTATGAATACGTACATGAACCGAACCGCGCTTGCAACGTTCAGTTATTTTGACACCGGTAAAAATCCTTCTGAAGAAACAGAACCTGAGCGGTTTTATCATGGGTTTGTGTTAGGGCTGATGGTAGATCTGGCAGGCAGATATACAGTCACTTCCAATCGGGAAAGTGGCTTTGGACGCTATGATGTAATGCTGGAGCCGAGAACCCGTCAGGTTGATTCGATTATTATTGAATTCAAGGTGCATGATTCAGAAGATGAGAAGGAGTTGGAGGATACAGTAAAG
>CAMWMT010000209.1 GCA_947175375.1 uncultured Clostridiaceae bacterium
GTCCAAAACAATGTGGAAATGGCTGCCCTTTCCCTGCTCACTCTCTACCGTGATCGTGCCACCCATCGCATCTACGATATGCTTGGTGATCGTCATACCCATACCGGCTCCGGCTGCTTTATCCACACGGACATTGTCTTCTCTTGCAAATGCGTCAAATATTTTCTCCTGAAATTCCCTCGACATGCCGATTCCATTATCTTTGACATGCAGATGGGAACGAATATATTCCTCTCCTTTCGGAGAAGGCTCTTCATACAGGTTTATTTCAATCGTGCCGCCTTCCGGTGTGAACTTCACTGCATTTCCAAGAACATTTAAAAGAATCTGGGTCAAACGCACTCTGTCCGAGCACACGTTTTCATGGTAGATATCATGCATATAAATATAAAAATGCTGATTTTTCTCCTGGATCTGCGGCTGAATGATCGTCACAATATTCTGCGCGATGTCGCGAAAACAGACCGGCTCCATATTTAGTGTAAGTTTTCCATTCTCAATCTTGGACATGTCCAGCATATCTGTGATCAGTCCCATCAGGTGGCGGCTGGATACATGTATCTTCTTTAAACAGGAACGCACCCTGGACGGATTGTCCAGACTGCCAATAGCAATAGACGTCATTCCCATAATGCCATTCATGGGAGTACGGATATCATGGCTCATATTGGAGAGAAATTCATTTTTCGCCCTGTTGGAGCGTTCTGCCGACAGCATTGCCTGTTCGGCAGTTTTCCGGGCTTCCTCCAGCGCATGCATCTGCATTCTGGTCAAACGATAATATCCAAGAAAAACAAGAAGAAGAGCACAGATAATCAGACTGCAGCCGCCGATGGAGATACTAAACCATCTTTTTTGAAGGAGATTCACGGTCTCATCCAGCATATTATGGGAGAGCTTCAAAAGCAGGTACCATTCTGAATTTGGCAAGCTGGTGCAGTAGACATTCCAGGATTTTCCCTGAATCCGGACTTCACTTGTATAATCTCTCTCCTCTGCCAGCGCCTCCCGGAGTTCCTCCGCATACTGTTCCGGTTTCTTTCCATTACGTGTTTCATACGTATTTTCCACCCGTTCGAAATAATTATCTTCTTCCACATCGCTGTTATGCAGGACGATGCTTCCATCCTCGCGAATGATAAAATATTCCATGATGCTGCTTTGAATATTGTTTTCCAGTGTATCCCGAAGGTAACTGCTGGGCAGTCCTGCGATCAGGGCAATGCTCGTATTTCCATCCTCCATAGGATAAGCCGCCGGCACGCCCATCAGTACGACCGAATTCCCGGAAGCGTCTTTTCCGGCGCAGGCATTATACCTACCACCCTGAACAGAACGATGCAGAGTTTCCGGAACATCTGCTGTCACCTGGGAACCATAGATCATATGAAAGTTTCCGTCTTCTGTATAATATGCTAGGTATTCAAATCCTGCGGAGCGGGCATTATAGGACAGTCCAATCTGCATGGATGTCTCTCCTGTAAAGCGTCCAGGTGGGACGGAATCCACAAGTGATTCCACCTGAGACAGACGAAGTTCAATGGCAGTCCCAAAATGCGCGGATACCTGTTCACTGATACCTGACATATAAAAAATACCAAGATCCCGGATCGCATCTTCTCCCATAAAACTTATACAAATTGTCTGGATAATAAATATGCATATACAGAAAAGCGAAACCAGCGCAAGGCTTATATTCAAAAAACGAGTTGTTCTTTTTTCCATGACCCATAATCCCCCAAAGAAATGGTCTCACTGCCTGCTGATCATATTCCCGAAAAAGCAGACAATTTAACATTTACTATTATAGTGTATCAGAAGTCAACTTTCAAGAAAACCCGGATATTTTATGTTTTCTTAACATTCATCCGCCGCTGTCTACCCTCCTGTGCCCATCACAAGCACCTACTGAAAAAAGAAATGAGAAAACAAAAACCTTTGAAAATTATAAAAAAGGGTTGCCGGAAAATGCAGTCCCGGCTGTATGATAAGCAGCGCTGTGTGGATTGGAGCGGACAGTGAATCGGCTTTGTCTGTCTTAAACGGACATCTGAGTCCGATTGAGACAGACAAAGCCGACTCACTGTCCGATACACTCCATACGAGCGCTTATCATACAGCCGGGGCGTAGTTTCCCGACATCCCCACCTCACCATTCCATCACACAGGCCCCCCAGGTCAGTCCTGCCCCGAATCCGGAGAGAACCAGCCTGTCTCCCGGATGTAGCCGCCCCTGTTCATTCATCTGTGCCAGCAGGATCGGAAGGCTTGCCGCTGATGTATTGGCGCACTGATCGATATTCATAGGAAACCTGTCTTCCGGCTGTTTCAAACGTTTTGCCACAGACTGGATGATCCGTTTATTGGCCTGATGCAGGAGAAAATACGTCACTTCCTCCGCCGGAAGCTCTGCCTTCCTGAGAACTTCTTCAATGCACAGAGGCACGGTCTTTATGGCAAATTTAAATACCTCCTGTCCATTCATCTGGAGGAAACCGGGAGCCGCCTGTTCCGGGCATACCGGATTGTGAACAACTCGCCCCATACAGGAAAGCGCCTCCCATCTGCTTCCATCGCTTCCAACAGACTGTGCAATCACACCTCCCTGTTCCGCCGCTGTAAGAACTGCTGCCCCGGCTCCGTCCCCAAAGAGGACGCAGGTGCTCCGATCCGTCCAGTCCAACAGCTTTGACAACGTCTCCGCCCCGATCAGCAGTGCATTTTTATAAATACCGCTTTTTATGAATGCATCTGCCACATGTAGCGCATACAGAAAACCGGCACAGGCAGCATTTACGTCAAATGCCACCGCATGCACGGCTCCCAGCTCCGCCTGGATCCGGCAGGCAGTGCTTGGAGTCTCCGTATCTGAAGTAATAGTCGCCACGATCAGAAGATCGATCTGTTCTGCCCGAAGCCCGGAAGATGCAAGCGCTTTTTTCGCCGCTCCAGCCGCCAGAGATGTAGTAGTCTCCTCCCTGGCTAGATACCGTTTTCTGATCCCGGTACGCTCTGTGATCCATTCATCACTGGTATCCATAATCGTTGACAGATAATGGTTATCTGCTTCATATGCCGGCAGCTCCCAGCCGGTTCCGATGATTTTCGCATTCATATCTTATCCTCTATTCCTCAATATTATTTTGATTATCAAAATATTTCGGATAAAGTATATACAGGAACAGAAAATTTGTCAAGCCGCAGTTTTTCTTCCGAGCATACGGATTGATTGACTTTTACAAAAAATGCGTTATGATAGGTACTGAACATACATTCGCATAAAACAGTAAGGAAAAGGAGAACGAAGATGGAACAGTTAAGCCTGTTTGATGACCGGAAGACAAGTGCGCCTCTGGCAAGCCGGCTGCGCCCGGAGACGCTGGAAGAATATGTAGGCCAGAAGCACCTGCTGGGCAGGGGGAAGATCCTGCGCCAGCTCATTGACCGGGACCAGATCTCCTCCATGATCTTCTGGGGGCCGCCCGGCGTGGGCAAAACCACCCTCGCGCGGATCATCGCCGGTCGAACGCAGGCGTCCTTCATGGAATTCAGCGCAGTGACCAGCGGAATTAAGGAGATCAAGGAGGTCATGGTACAGGCGGAGCTGAACCGCAGAATGGGAATGCGGACACTTTTATTTACCGATGAGATCCACCGCTTTAATAAAGCACAGCAGGATGCCTTTCTGCCCTATGTGGAAAAGGGAAGCATCATTCTGGTTGGCGCGACGACGGAAAATCCATCCTTTGAGATCAATTCCGCTTTGCTGTCCAGATGCAAGGTATTTGTACTGAAGGCACTGGAGGAAGTGGACCTGAAGGAACTTCTCTCTCATGCGCTTACAAGCCCAAAAGGATTCGGAATGATGGATATTGCCATCGAGGACGCGCATCTTGGAGCGATTGCCCGTTTTGCCAACGGCGATGCGAGAACCGCACTGAATACGCTGGAAATGGCCGTGCTGAATGGAGCTATGGATGAATACGGGAAGATCCATGTAAATGAAGAGGTTCTCTCTCAATGCATGAACCGCCGCTCCCTGCTCTATGACAAAAATGGAGAGGAGCATTACAACCTGATATCCGCGCTTCACAAGTCCATGCGCAACAGCGACCCGGACGCGGCGGTGTACTGGCTGTGCCGGATGCTGGACGGCGGCGAAGACCCTCTGTATATCGCCAGAAGACTGGTCCGCTTTGCCAGCGAGGACGTGGGAATGGCCGATCCTCAGGCGCTGCAGACGGCAGTCGCCGTCTACCAGGCCTGCCACTTTCTCGGAATGCCGGAGTGTGACGTCCATCTGACCCACGCCGTAGTCGCCCTGTCCATGGCGCCCAAGTCCAATGCGCTGTATATGGCATGCGAGCACTGTAAAAAAGACGTAAAAGAACTTCCGGCCGAGCCGGTTCCCCTTCAGATCTGCAATGCACCGACCGGTCTTATGAAAGAACTAAATTATGGGCAGGGCTATGTGTACGCCCATGATACCCAAGAAAAGCTGTCAAAGATGAAGTGTCTGCCTGAGAGTCTGGAAGGCCGAAGATATTATCTGCCCACGGAAGAAGGGCAGGAAAAAAAGGTGAAGGATCGACTGGAGCAGATTCTGGCGTGGAAAAAAGAATAGGATTTGCCGGACAGGCCATACTAACCTTACCATGACCGACCGGAAAGGAGTTCATCATGCCAAATCAGTTAAAAGACCAGAAATCCCCCTATCTTCTGCAGCATGCCGAAAATCCCGTCAACTGGTATCCCTGGTGCAACGACGCATTTGAGACTGCCCGAAAAGAAGATAAGCCTGTCTTCCTAAGTATCGGCTACTCCACCTGCCACTGGTGCCACGTGATGGCACATGAGTCCTTTGAAGATGAAGAGACCGCCCGGGTCCTGAATCGTTCTTTTGTATGTATCAAGGTCGACCGGGAGGAACGACCGGATATTGACGCCGTCTACATGTCTGTCTGCCAGGCCATGACCGGCTCCGGCGGATGGCCGCTGACCATCCTGATGACACCCGAACAGAAACCCTTCTACGCAGGTACCTATCTGCCGAAGCATTCCCGCTACGGACACCTGGGGCTTATGGAATTACTGACACAGGTAGAAGTGCTCTGGAACAGCCAGCGGGAAAAGCTGTACCATACAGGAGAAGAAATCCTCTCCTGGCTGCAGACGCAGAAGGAATCGTCTCAGGCGGAGCCATCCCGGGAGCTTCTTCACCGAGCCGCTGCCGGACTGTCGAAAAGCTTTGACCCGGAGTGGGGAGGATTTGGCCAGGCGCCCAAATTTCCAACGCCCCACAACCTGACATTTCTGATGCAGTATGCCGCTCTGGAGCACGACAAAAGAGCCATGCAGATGGTGGAACGGACACTGCAATGTATGGCAGAGGGCGGCATCTACGACCAGATCGGCGGCGGTTTTTCCCGTTACTCCACCGACCGGCAGTGGCTGATCCCACATTTTGAAAAAATGCTCTACGACAATGCACTGCTGATCTACGCATACGCAGAAGCTTATCAGATAACCAAAAATACGCTCTTTCTCTCTGTGATCCAGGAAACTGTCTCCTATGTACTGCGCGAGCTGACCGATGAGGAAGGTGGATTTTACTGCGGGCAGGATGCGG
>CAMWMT010000210.1 GCA_947175375.1 uncultured Clostridiaceae bacterium
GTCACAGTCCTGATGCTGAGCCGGGGAACCCCCATGTTTCTTGCTGGAGATGAGTTTTTGAATACCCAGTTCGGCAATAACAATGCTTATTGCCAGGATAATGAGATCTCTTGGCTTGACTGGGGACTTCTGGAAAAGAACAGAGAGCATTTTGAATACATGAAGCATGTGATCAAGATCCGGAAGGAGCATGATGTGGTGCGGAAATATTCCAGGAACTGTTCGATCGGATTTCCGGAGATTCAGGTGATGGAGCCAGATCATGAGACAAAAGTTCTGCGGGTCATCTATGCCGGCAGAAATCATGAAGATACCGGAGATGATATCATCTGCCTGGCAGTCAATGTGTTCTGGGAATGGCAGGAATTTTCACTGCCAAATCTCCCGTCCTATATGCGGTGGCAGGTGGAGGCGGATACCTTCGGAAACTATCTTCCGTCGGGGATACCAGAGGGTAGATCGACAGAACCGGTGGATAATCGGGTCTTCCTGGCGCCCCGTTCAGTACTGGTTTTAACAGCATGTAACAGATATGTGCAATAGTGCACAAAAAATAATTGTTTATATGAAATAAAATTGTGCAAAAATGCGAAAATAGTACAAGGAAATTGCATTTTTTCCCATATAATTGTATAATTGCACTATATAAATGAAAGAGAGGACCTTTCTATGAAGCAAAATAATATGTTGGCAATGATTCTGGCTGGCGGGCGCGGTTCTCGTCTGCACGATCTTACCAATAAAGTTGCAAAACCGGCTGTTGCATATGGCGGAAAGTACAAAATCATTGATTTCCCGTTAAGTAACTGCGCAAACAGCGGAATCGATGTAGTAGGTGTACTGACCCAGTATGAATCTGTTCTCCTGAACAGTTATGTAGCAGGCGGAGGAAGCTGGGGTCTGGATGCCCGTGACAGTGGCGTGTTCGTTCTTCCGCCCCGTGAAAAGGCAGATGCGAATCTGGATGTATACAGAGGAACCGCAGATGCGATCTCCCAGAATATTGATTTTGTAGATAATTACAATCCGGATTATATGCTGATTCTCTCCGGCGACCATATCTACAAGATGAATTATGCGAAGATGCTTCAGGCGCACAAGGAGAATGGCGCGGACGCAACGATCGCGGTTATTGAAGTTCCGATGAAGGAGGCAAGCCGTTTCGGTATCATGAATACGGATCCGGAGACCGGAAGGATCGTGGAATTCGAAGAAAAACCTGCAGAACCGAAGAGCAACCTGGCTTCCATGGGTATCTACATATTTAACTGGAAGCTGCTGCGCAAGCTACTCGTAGCGGATATGAAGAATGAAGAGTCCAACCATGACTTCGGCAAGGATATCATCCCGACGCTTCTGAACGATGGCAAGAGGCTGTTTGCCTATAAATTCAAAGGTTACTGGAAAGATGTTGGAACCATCGACTCCCTGTGGGAAGCTAATATGGACCTTCTGGACAAGAAGAATGGTCTGGATCTGGACGACCGTACCTGGACAATCTATACGGAAGACGTTCCCACGCTTCCACAATATATCTCTGCAGAAGCAGATATCAAACGTGCGTTTATTACGCAGGGTTGTGTAGTAGAAGGCGAAGTAAAGAATTCCGTATTGTTTACCGGTGCAAAGGTAGGAGCAGGCGCGAAGGTCATCGACAGTGTCCTGATGCCGGGCGCAGTGGTAGAAGCAGGAGCAGTGGTAACAAGAGCATTAGTGGCAGATCAGGTTAAGATTGGAAGCCAGGCCGTTGTCGGAAGTGCGGATAGCGAGCATATTGAACTGGTTGCGAAAAATGTAAAGGGGTAAGATCATATGGCAAGAGCATTAGGAATTATAAGTTTTTCAGAAAACCATATCTGGGTGGAAGGGATGGAAGCTTATCGTTCAATCCCGGCATTTTCCTTCCTGGGCAGATACCGCGTGGTTGACTTCCCGATTTCCAATATGTCCAACAGCGGCATTGACAGGATTCAGGTATATGTCAGAAGAAAACCGTGTTCCCTGGTAGAGCACATCGGAACCGGTCGTCATTACAACATCAACTCCAAGAGCGGATATCTGCAGATGGTATTTGCAGATTCCCAGGAGGATAAGGATCATTACAATACAGATATCAAGGTATATGCAGAGAATCTGGACCGCATGGTAAAGGCAAGCAATACGCACGTGGTCATCGCTCCAGGCTATATGGTATATACGCAGGATTTCGATGCGCTTCTGCAGACTCATATTGATTCTGAAGCAGATGTAACGCTTCTCTACCATAAAGTGGACTACGCAAAAGAAGCATATTTAAGCTGTGATTATCTGGATCTTAATAAACAGAAGGGAGTCCAGGCGATCGCCCGCAACAATGGCACCACTAAGACCAGGAATATTTTCATGGATACTTATGTTATGAAGAAAGAAGTGTTCATTGACCTGGTACATGCAGCACAGAAAGCGTCCTCCATGTATACGCTGAAGAACATTATCAACGACATGTGTGGCGAGCTGGATATCCGTGGCGTGGCTCATAAAGGATTCTTTGCCCCAATCGACGATTTGAAGGGTTACTATGATGTGAGCATGGCTTTACTGGATCCGAAGAATGTAAAGAACCTGTTCAGTGATAACTGGCCGATCTATACACGTACAAGTGATTCCTGCCCGACCCAGTATTATGAGACGGCGAATGTGAAGTCTTCGTTCGTTGCTAACGGATGCCGGATCGAGGGTACTGTGGAGAATTGTATTATCGGCAGAGGTACTGTGATCAAGCCAGGTGCAGTTGTAAAGAACTGTGTGGTTCTGGGTGACGTCCTGATTGGAAATGACGTGCATATTGAAAACCACGTAGTGGATCGTTATGCGAAGATCACACGTATGAAGGAGATTCTCGCAGATCCGTCAAAACCGGGATATGTAAAGAGAAACGATACTGTTTAAACAATGAACAGAAACAGGGGCTGTCGGGAAAGTCAGCCCCTGTTGTATGATAAGCGCTCGTATGGAGTGTGTCGGACGTTGAAATAGGTTGTCGGGAAAATACAGCCCCGACTGTATGATAAGCGCTTGTATGGAGTGTATCGGACATCGAATTGACTTTGTCCGTCTCAATCGGACTCAATCGTCTGTTTGAGACGGACAAAGCCAACCCGATGTCCGCTCCAATCCACACAGCGCTGCTTATCATACAGCCGGGGCTTTGTTTGTTGACAATCCCTTTTTGCTGGTTACAGAAGTTTTATCAGTGATGGAACAGACGGATGCCTGTAAACGCCATGGCGATGCCGTATTTATTACAGCAGTCAATGACGAGGTCATCCCTGACGGAGCCTCCGGGTTGGGCTATATACCGGACACCGCTCTTATGCGCACGTTCGATATTGTCAGCAAATGGAAAGAAAGCGTCAGAGCCAAGCGTCACATCCGTCATCTGATCCAGCCATGCACGCTTCTCCTCTCTGGTGAAGACCGCGGGTTTTACCTTGAAGATCGTTTCCCAGGTGCCATCTGCCAGCACATCCATATATTCCTCTCCGATGTAGACATCGATCGCATTGTCTCGTTCCGCACGTCCAAGGGTGTCCACGAACTGAAGCCCCAGTACCTGAGGGGACTGGCGCAGAAACCAGTTGTCAGCCTTGCTGCCTGCCAGACGGGTACAGTGTACGCGGGACTGCTGTCCGGCGCCAATACCGATGGCCTGTCCGTCTTTTACGAAGCAGACAGAATTGGACTGGGTGTATTTCAGCGTGATCAGGGCGATCTTCATGTCGATCAACGCCTCTTTTGGTATTTCTTTATTTTCAGTTACCAGATGGGAGAGCAGGTCTCCGTTCACATCCAGTTCATTTCGTCCCTGTTCAAATGTAATACCAAAGACCTGTTTTTTCTCCAGCGGATCTGGTACATAGTCTGGATCGATCTGGATGACATTATAATTTCCCTTTTTCTTCTGCTTTAAGATCTCCAGAGCTTCTTCCGTATATCCAGGGGCGATCACACCGTCGGAGACTTCTCTTTTGATCAGCCGGGCAGTATCTGTATCACAGACATCCGAGAGGGCAATAAAATCGCCAAAGGAGGACATGCGGTCAGCGCCTCTAGCTCTGGCATAGGCACACGCAAGGGGAGACAGCTCTCCTAGATCGTCTACCCAGTAGATCTTTGCCAGCGTGTCCGTAAGAGGAAGCCCTACAGCTGCACCAGCAGGAGATACATGCTTAAAAGAAGTGGCAGCCGGGAGCCCGGTGGCCTCCTTCAGTTCCTTGACCAGCTGCCAGCCGTTAAAAGCATCCAGAAAATTGATGTATCCGGGTCTGCCTGAGAGCACCTGAACCGGAAGCTCTTGGTCGTTTTCCATATAGATGCGGGAAGGTTTCTGATTAGGGTTACATCCGTATTTTAATGAAAGTTCGTTCATGATATGTGCCTCCTGATCTATTGATGTTTGTTAAGAATTTTTGTCTCCCAGGAGCCGTCAGCGATGTTGATGTAACGGACGAAGAGAGAGACCTTGTTGTCTTCATTCAGGCTGGACCAGAGCATATCTGCGAATGCATCCATATCATCCAGAATGGCTACCGGTTTGGGTTCGCCCTCAAAGCTTGGGAGCGGATCACCGTCCTGCATATAAGTATGGATGAAATGCCCGCTGCCTGCCTTTGGATTTTCATAGGCAAAGGTGTAACGTTGGCAGGAAGACGGATCGCTCTGCGCACTCTTTAAAATGGACATGGCATAGTTATAACGACCTGCTTCCACATGCAGGATACCGGAGATCCTGGGGGTATAGTTGGGAGCATCCGGTTCAAATTCCCGGGAGCGCAGGGACTGCTCGAAAGTCATCTGATGGTCCATACCTTCATAGATCGTGTCCGTCTGGTCGCCGTTGGTGACGATGGTCTTGTTGCCGAGCACTCGGACTGGGGCATAGATGATCAGGCTGGGGTCTTCCAGTTTCGAAGGGTCATATGCCTGGGTGCGGATCCCATCTCCGTCTTCCACAAAGATCCGGTTGCGGCTGTTGGAGCTTCTGCCCATGATAAAGTAGGCAGTGACTGCTTTGGCCCCGTCAGGTGTCCGGCCAATGATGATGCCGCGGCCGGGATAAGAGTTGGAACGAAGTTCCTGTTCAAGAGATAATAGAGTCATAATTGCCTCGCTTTCCGTTCCTGTAAGCAGGGGCCAGCAGATCATGATACAGACTCTGTTATGCCAGCTTCTGCATACAGGGAACAAAGGAATTCCTGCAGACAGATGCAGGAAAAGGGTTGATAGGTAAAAGTGACATGCAGATATAAAAACGCCTGGGCGCACACAAATTCTGCATGCGCCCAGGCGGTCGGCTTTTAAAAAATCATTCTGCGTTCCCTGCAGGTTGCTCCTGCTGCGGGCCAGCCCCGCTTTCCGCCAGTTGCGCAGATGATGACATGTACACAGGAAAGAGTAGCGCCTTTTATACAAATACACTTGCCGTTTGCTGTGAACATGACATAATCATATAAGAAGTGAAGGACTTTTTCAAGAGATAAATTATATTTTTGTGAATCTTTACAGAGCTTTTATGAAACGAAGAAATGCTTCCCGTCCTTCCTCTGTATATTTATAGACGCCTGCATCCTCCAGTACCTTTACGAATACA
>CAMWMT010000211.1 GCA_947175375.1 uncultured Clostridiaceae bacterium
ACGCATTTTTCTGAAAGCAGCACTGGAAAGCAATGGGATGCAGGTGTGGGACGGGCAGGCGGATTATCTGTTTTTCCGCGCGCCGGGTATCCGTGATCTGTATGAGCGCCTGCTGCCATACGGGATTCTGATTCGGCGGTGTGGCAATTACCGGGGGCTGGATGCAGAATATTACCGGGTTGCGGTGAAAGATCACGAGTCTAATAAAAGGCTTGTGGAAGCTTTGAAAAAAGTTATCGGGAACGTGGAGGACGGATCAGACCAGGCAGTTATGGAAGGATAAGGAGATTATGTCAGAACTCACAATACTTAGGGAACGATTTATAAAGGAACTTCAGAAGACTCCGGGACTATCGAAGACGGAGAGAAAGCTTCTGCCCGCTCTGGATCGGAGAGGGAACCTGTTCACGAGTGTGGATGTGGAAGCCTGCAACTGGATCAAGAGCCTTCTGCTGGCGAGGGACGCAAGAAAGCCAAGTGAGGTTTACAGACAGCATCTCTCCCGTCTGGTGGATGCGTGCATCCAGCCGGAACTGCAGGAAGAATTTTACTATGCACTGGATGAGATGAATCAGTTCCAGGCTTCTGCCGGAATCTATCGGCGCAGTGTGCGTGGAGAGAGCTACACTCCCTTTGTGGAAGCAGGTGTTCGGCTTCTGTGGGCGTACGCAAGGCTCCGGTTTTATGGAATACCATTATCCGACATCCTGACGGGGAATGCGCCGCTGGAGGTTTGTAAGGACGCAAGAGATGAGAACTGGTCTTATGCCGGGATGTTGGCGGCACAGATCGACCGGGGAAATAAGAAGACGATCCAGGCAGTAAAGGATGTGCTGCTGGGAGATAACAATACTATGATGATCAGCCATGAACTGATCCGGGGCATCGTCATGAGCAAGGACGAAGATCTGTACCGGGTTTTGGGGGATTTTCTGCTGGCGGCGAAACTTCAGGAAGGCGCAAGGCAGGCGGTCTGTGAGACCATGGATGCAGGAAGGCCGGAGGCGTTCCGGTATCTGCTCCAGGTCATTGAGGATCATGGACTGATTCGTTATTCGTCCGTGAAGCGGGCCATCAGTACGTGGGTTGGCATCTATGATTTTAAGAGCATGGAACGGATGGCAGAGAAGTTGTTGAAACTCATGGGAGCGTGTCTTCGTGATCCTGCTTTTGCGGAAGAACAGTTACAGGGGGAGGATGCAGTCGGTATCTGCTGTGCCCTTTGGGCAACAGCATTTTATGATGTGAAGAAAGCATCGGACGTAGTCCTTCATCTGGCAGAAAACGGAACCAGGCATCAGATGATGACAGCGTCTTACTATCTGAATGCTTTTCAGAACCGGACGCTTTCCATGAGGGCGGCGAAAAAGATACTGCTTACGTATCCGGAGGATCTGGAACTGATTGCGTGCTATCTGCCGTATTTTATGGGGGATGTGTACGATCATTTTAACGAGATTATGGAACATCGGGTCAGTGGCTGCAGCAGATACTGGTATTCTCCTTCCTACGATAAAGGGCAGATGCCGAAGATGATCACGGTGGAAAAGCTGTCCCTGAACCGGGAAGAAGCGGAGTGTGCTTATAACATCCTGAAAGAGATTCAGAAACAGCTTCCGAAGAAGGGTCTGGTACTGGACCCATGCATTTTTCCGTGGCATAAAGTGACCATGAGCCGGTCAGATGCGGTGATTCGGATGTGCCTGCTTGCTTGGGCGATGCAGGAGGATGGATACTTGGATGAGGCAGCAGGACTTCTGCCAGTAATCACAGACGGGAGACATCTGGCGGCTCGTGTTCTTTTGTGGCGTCCCAGGACTGAGATTCGCAGGCAGATTCTTCTGGATTGCCTCCACAGTCAGGAGGAAAATACCCGGAATGTGGCGTTTACACTGGTGAAGGGGATTAAGCTGCAGCCAGAAGATTACCGGAAGATCGAAGGCAATATGAGATACAAAAAGGGTCGTACAGAGACGCTGGAGATTCTGAAAAGCCAGGAGCTGGAGGCGCTGAGGGGTAGCATCGAACGGCTTTTAAAGGAAAAATCAGAAGAATCCCATATGGGTGGACTGGAGCTGGCCCAGTATCTTAAGAAGAAAAAACTGTCAGAATACCGGCTGGTGGTTCCGATACTAGAAGCGTACGAAAATCCTACAGAAAAAGAACGGATTCTTCTGACAGAGCTGGTCGGAGAACGGAGCGAGGCGCAGGATATTCTGAAAAAGCCAGGGTATGGGCTCTATGACCCGGAGAAAGCATGGGTAATACCGAAGATCCAGGTAGATACCGAACAGGCATCGGAACTGTTTGTCTATGGTGAGCAGGCATGTATCCAGGTGCTGGAACGGCTGGATGCATGGATTGGGGCGCACAAGGATCTGGAATATGAAGACCGTTGGGGAGACGAAAAACTTTTGGGAGTCGTGCTGGCTCCCGGGAATAGCAGAGACGGTGCATGGAACGGATATCCCTTCGGCGATCTGTGGGAGCAGTTCTACGACGAAGAGATCAAGGATCCACAGCTTGTAATGGAGATCTATCTGTATCTGGTGTGCTATCACGGAAGAGGTGACTATGGGAAACACACGAATATATACAAAAAGGTATTTGGTAAGGGCGTCTTAAAGGAAGCTCCTTTTAAAAATCTGGTATCCAGAGGAAGCTATCCCACCCAGGTGGGTGTTGTGGTAGACCTGTTGTTCCGAAAGTATGTGCCTAGAGAAATGAAAGCACATTGGGGGCTTGTGGGGACTGCGAAGCTGTTCTCAGTTTTGGAGGGCTCTGTGAGCGGTTACATAGACCGGGCGAAGCCCTGGCGGACGGAGGGGCAGCTTCTGATGAAGCATGGGAGGCTCCCCATCTTTGACAACCTGATCGCATGGCTTGGACTGGTAGATCAGGAGAATTTTGAAAGCGCGTTTGCCCTGCAGTTTCGTCTGAGAAAGGACGGGCAGAGATTCGACTGGCTGGATGCAGAGGGACATCGGTTCGGAAAGGATCTGCTGGGCTTTTCGGATCTGATTCGGTGCTGTGTGAGGGGAATCTGGGACAAGGACCAGTTCTATAAAGCAGTATTTACGTTTTATGATATGGGAAAACTTCTGTCTGTAGTGACCGCAGCAGCGAAAAGCTGTCTGGATCCGGCAGCCGGAAAACTCAGTATGCGGGAGAATTATGATCTGTTTGGCGCCCCGTCCGGAGAGGTCTATAGACCGGATGGTTCGGAACCGGAGATCAGGTTTGCGCTGGAATTGTATGAAGAGGTCGTGCCGAAGGTGCTGGAAGTAGAACTTCGACGGGGAGAGCAGGCGACGCCATTTTCCAAATATGTGTCAAATATCTGCATGGTACAGGGAATCCCTGTGCTGATCCGGCTTCTGCATGCCATCGGGAAAGACACACTGGATCGGAATGGGTATTATTATGGAAACGGAGAGGATCGGCGCAGAGTGTTAAGTTGTCTTCTTATGAGATGCTATCCCGGGAAGGATGAGACTGCAAAAGACCTTCGGCTGGCGCTGAAGGGTACCGGCATCACGAAGAAACGGCTCATCGAGCTGGCGATGTATGCCCCCCAGTGGATTCCATTATTGGAAACGTATCTGGATCTTCCGGGACTGAAAAGCGGATGCTATTACTTCATGGCGCACACCAGCGAATGGTTGGATGATGGAACCATGGCCATGGTGGCAAAATATACCCCTTTGAGCGGAGAAGAACTGTGTGGTGGAGCTTTTGATATTCTCTGGTTCCGGGAAGCGTATGAGCAGCTGGGAGAGAAGGATTTCCAGCTTCTGTATCAGGCGGCAAAATACTCTTCCAGCGGGGCTGCCCATGCCAGAGCGAAGAAATATGCGGATGCCGCCCTTGGTAAAACCGACTTTGAGACATTAAAGACACAGATTGACGAAAAACGGAACAAGGATTTGCTTATGAGCCTGCCGCTGCTTCCGCTTTCAGAAGATATCGAGAAAAGAGAAAAGGAACTTCTTGCCCGTTATCAGTATATTCAGAATTACCGGAAAGAAAGCAGGCAGTTCGGGGCACAGCGTCGCGCCAGTGAAGGAAGAGCAGCAGATATGGCGCTTCAGAACCTGAGTACGAACGCAGGATTTTCTGATGTGACTCGTCTGCTACTTCGTATGGAGACCTGTCTGACCTCATCTTATGACAAATATTTTGAATGGCGGCCGGTAGAGGATGTGGAGCTTCGCATCTTCGTGGATGAAACGGGCAAGAGCAGCCTGCAGTGCAAAAAGGACGGGAAGGTATTAAAGTCTGTGCCTGCGAAATATAAGAAAAATGAGACGGTGGCGGAAGTCCAGTCCATAGTGAAGAAGTTAAAAGAGCAGTATACAAGGACAAAGCAGATGCTGGAGCAGTCCATGGAGGACGGCACGGTATTTACGGTCCGGGAAATTCTGGCGCTTTTTGAAAATCCGGTGGTACGCCCACTGGTCAGTCCGCTGGTGTATGTGGTGTCGGAACCAGAGGAAGCTGATAGAATGGCCGGGTCTATGGGATTTTTATCCGGCGAAGGGCTTACGGACTGGTCCGGAAGGGTCGTTTCTGTCCTGTCGGATACAAAGCTTCGGATCGCGCATCCGTGCGATTTTTATCAAGAAGGACACTGGTCCGAATATCAGAAACTGCTGTTTGAGAGGCAGCTTCGCCAGCCCTTTAAGCAGGTATTCCGGGAACTTTATGTGAAACTTCCGGAGGAACTGGAAAAGCGGGAGACCCGTCTGTTTTCCGGATATCAGATCCAGCCGAAGAAGACGGTGGCAACGCTTCGCGGTCGCCGGTGGGTGGCGGACTATGAGAGCGGGCTTCAGAAGGTATACTATAAAGAAGATATTATCGTAGTTTTGGCTGCCATAGCAGACTGGTTTTCGCCCAGCGATATTGAAGCCCCCACACTGGAATCGGTGGTCTTCTATGACCGGAAGGATTTTTCACAGAAGAAAATATCGGAGATTCCGGAGCGCATCTACAGCGAGGTCATGCGGGATGTGGATCTGGCAGTGAGTACCGCGTATGTGGGCGGCGTGGACCCGGAGTCCAGTCATTCCACCGTGGAGATGCGGCGCGTGATCGTGAAAGGGAATCTGAAGCTGTTCAAGGTGGACAATGTCCGGCTGCAGGGAAATCACGCGTTGATCGATGGGAAACTGGGGCAGTATACGGTTCATCTGGGGAGCGGTGTAATCCATCAGGTGGGGAACGCCATGCTCCATGTGCTTCCGGTGCATTCCCAGCATCGGGGGAAGATCTTCCTGCCCTTTGTGGATGAAGATCCGAAGACGGCGGAGATTCTGTCGAAGATTCTGATGTTCGCGCAGGATACGAAGATCAAGGATCCATCGGTGATCCGTCAGATCCGGTGAGGAATAGTGGAAAGAGGTGAGACGATTGGCGAAGGCGATCATGGTGCAGGGGACGATGTCGAATTCAGGGAAAAGTTTCCTGACGGCGGGGCTCTGTAGAGTGTTTATGCAGGACGGGTATAAGGTGGCTCCTTTTAAGTCGCAGAATATGGCGCTGAATTCTTATATCACGAAGGACGGGCTGGAGATCGGGCGTGCACAGGCCATGC
>CAMWMT010000212.1 GCA_947175375.1 uncultured Clostridiaceae bacterium
GCAATAATAAGTGCATCCGCTGCTGCTTTCTATGCATATTATCTGGTCACTTCTGTATTCAGCCGGATCTCCACCCCGGCCCGTCTGGCCAAAAGTGCATAGGTTCCTGCCAATTCATACATTTCATGCTTAAAAGGTAGCGCCTGTTCGCTTTTAAGAATTCCGCCCAGTTCCTCTTCCTTTTCACAAAGTATCACTTGATGACCTCTGCGTGCTGCTGTATAGGCAGCATAAAGACCACCAGGACCACCACCAGCAACCAGTACTTTCTTCCTGCGCGAAGCCTGAAATACTTCATTTCCTTCACATTCTCTACCAATCAGCGGATTTACAGTACAACGTCTGGTTGCAGTTGCTGCACGTTCTGCCATACAAGTAAAACAACGCAGACATTTTACAATCTCATCTTCCCGGTTCTCAACAATCTTCCTGGGCAGGAACGGATCTGCCAGTAATGCACGAGCCATATAAATTACATCCGCCTTTCCTGATGCAATAATTTCCTCCATCTGTACCGGATCGTTTAATCCCCCAATCGTTGCTACCGGAATCTTGACATGCTTTTTGATCTCTGCCGCCAAATAAACATTGCAGCCATGAGCTTTAAACATGGACGGATGAGTATCTCCAAACCCTTTCTGATAGGTTCCAGCTGAAACATGAAGCAAATCAATATACGGTTCAATCTGTTTTGCAATACGACATCCTTCGTCCAAATCATACCCGCCCTCAAACAACTCTGAACCACTCATCCTAAATTCAATTGGGAAAAACGGTCCCACCGCTTCGCGGACTGCCATCAATACCTGAATAGCAAACCGACATCGGTTTTCTAGAGAACCTCCATATTCATCTGTCCGTTTGTTAAAATAGCCTGATAAGAATTGATTGATTAGCCAGCCATGACCACCATGTATCAACAGCATCTCAAAACCTGCCCGTTTTGCAAGAGCTGCCACATGCCCATAAGAAGCAGCAATCTCATCTATCATCTCTTTTGATAATGCTCTAACTTGCACTCCGTCTTCACGCACAGTTTCAGATGGTCCCCATTGATTCATTGATTTTTGTCTGCTTTTATCGGTCATATAGGTTCCTGCGTACATACCCGAATGAGACAACTCTAGACTTGGAATCGCTCCATGTCGACGAATCGCATCTGCCGTATAAGTCGCACAGGATAAAGAATTCAGAATACTCTCATCCAAGTGATAGGCATGACTCCCATCCGTCTTTGGATGCACCATACATTCTGAAACAGTTACCGCACCCGCACCGCCTTTCGCACGTAGCTCATAAAATGCTGTAGACTTAGGTCCAATACATCCATCATTAGTAATATCTGTTCCGCCCATTGGTGCAGAAAATATCCGGTTCCGAAAAGTTGTACGTCCAAGTGTGATTGAACTGCAAAGATTTGAATATTTACGTTCCATCTTTTATCCTCCTGTACATTTAAATAATTTACCATTCCCAAAAACATTTTTTCAGAAAACATGTCTTACAAATTTTCCATATGTTATAAATTATACAACAATGGAAAGCCCAGTCTCCGAGCTTTCCATCATTGCATGAGTTATGTTTATTTTTATAGTATCTCTCCGATTAAATGGAAAGCGAACTATCATTTCATAGATATTATATTACCTTTCGTTTATTTTGTACATTTTGTCTGATTTATAGCATGGGTATAAAAACATCTTATAATTTACTCAAACTTCCCATCCCAAATCAGGGTATAATGCCTGTATAAATGCAGGCTGGGATACAAACCAGTTGATTAATTGACTTTTTGAAAACGCTGGAATGGAGCTTTCTGGCCGTGCTTTATCTTACAGACGTGCATCCGGAAGACCGTATTGCGATCCAATATACAGGAACATCCGAACCGGCTATTCTCTCCACAAAAAATCCATAAATCTCGGCACCTGTTTCTCCCAGTCCGCCTCGCAATGAGTGCCACCGACCTGGCAATACGGATACACTTCCGCTCCTTTTTTCAGAAGCCTGTCTGTGATTGTCCGGTTCTGCCGATATGTAAGGCTGCCCATATCTTCCTTCAACACATCCGTTCCGGCTTTCATCCCGCGAGCCTCCCTTGTCCCCCAGGAGAGGTAGAACCGGGTGTCCGGACGGATGGAATGCGCTTTGATATCCTTTAAAAGCTCCGGCATACATGGGTATACGTAACTGGACAGGCAGGCCGCTTTTGAATACCACTCGTTATAACAGACCGCCGCATACAGGGACATCAATCCTCCCATGCTGGAGCCGCCGATCGCCGTATATTCCCGGGATGGACAGGTACGATAATCCTTGTCGATCACGGGCTTCAATTCTTCTATCATCCATCGAATGGTCGCATCTCCGATGCCTTCAAACTGGCTGAGGGATCCTTCTTTCACATGATAGGGCAGATATTCATTCAGTCTCTCATCCCCTTCATGTCCACATTCCAGACCTACAAGAATCAACGGTCTGTTCCACTGCTCCATGAATTCAAGAAGTCCCCAACACTTTCCATAACTTGCGTAATGGTCAAAAAACAAATTATGTCCGTCAAAAAAATACATGACTGGATAGCGCTCCTGCGTCTTATCATAGGAATCCGGCAGGTAAATATGTAAGATTCGCTTCTTCTTCGTTGGTGTAAACCAGATGTCACGTTTAATAATCATGCCTAACCTCCTGCGGAACTTTATTTACCCAAACAAGTTTTCCATATGTTATAAATCATACAACAATGGAAAGCCCAGTCTGCGGGCTTTCCATCATTGCATTGAGTTATGTTGAGTTATGTTAATTTTTATAGTATCTCTCTCCAATTAAATGGAAAGCGAACTATCATTTCATAGATATTATATTACTGTTTGTTTGTTTTGTACATTTTGCCTGATTTATAGCATGGGTATAAAAACATCTTATAATTCACTTCTTCAATTTTGCGATCATTTCCCCGGATTTCACCTGTTGCCCCTCTGATACATAAATTCGTTCCACAATTCCTGCAGCTGATGCCAGAATATTGGTTTCCATCTTCATGGCTTCGATTACAGCAATCGGCTGCTTCTCTTCAATCTTATCGCCTTCCTTTACCATGATCTTAATAATATTTCCTGGAATGTTGGCGCCAATCTCCATGGGATCATCCTCATTGGCATAAAGTACTGCATTATGAGCATTCATGGTGATACTTGTATCTTTGATCCGGATGCTTCTTCGGTTTCCATTCACCTCAAAGACCACTTCCCGGTTCCCTTCAGCATCTGCCGCCTTTACTTCCTGCAGACGAACAACCATGATCTTTCCTTCATCAACCCGAATTTCACAGGTCTCTCCTTGGCTAAGACCATGGAAGAAGATATCGGAACCCATATAGCGGAAATTCCCATCCTTTCGGATACTCTTTATATAATCTTCGAATACTTTCGAATACAATGCATAGCTTAAGACCTCCCGCATCGTCCCTTCCAGTCCCAGATTTTTCTGCAAATGACTTCGAATCGCATTCAAATCTTCTGCCGGAAGCAGTTCTCCGGGTCTTGTGGTGAGTGCCGGTTTTCCCTTCAGCACCAGCTTCTGAAGCTTTTCCGGGAATCCTCCCTCCGGTTGTCCCATCATGCCCTCAAAATAAGATACAACCGAATCTGGGAAATCGATACCCTCTGCCTTTTCATAGATATTTTCCGGTGTAAGATTATTCTGGACCATAAAAATTGCCATGTCACCCACTACTTTAGAAGTAGGTGTCACTTTGACAATATCACCCAGCATGTCATTGACCGTTCGGTACATATCCTTTACTTCCTCAAACCGATGCCCCAGCCCGAAGCTTTCTACCTGTGGCTTCAGATTAGAATATTGACCGCCTGGAATTTCATATTTGTAGATTTCTGCCGTTGAAGTCACAAGCCCCGACTCAAAATTCCTGTAAACCGGCCGTACATCCTGCCAGTATTCTGAGATTTTTTGCAGCTGATCTGGATTAAGCCCAGTATCCCTCTCACTGTTTTGAAGAGCTGCCACTACAGAATTCAATGCAGGCTGTGAGGTCAATCCACTCATGGAATTAAATGCCGCATCCACAATATCCACTCCTGCCTGAGCTGCCATCAGAATGGTCGCCACGCCATTTCCCGAAGTATCATGGGTATGCAGATGGATTGGAATACCGATCTCCTGTTTTAAAGTACGAATCAGTTTTCTGGCTGCCATAGGCTTTAGAAGCCCCGACATATCCTTGATTCCCAAAATATGACTTCCCCGTCTCTCCAGCTCTTTTGCCATGCGGACATAATAAGCCAGATTGTATTTTTCTCTTGATTCATCCAGAATATCGCCGGTATAGCAGATGCATGCTTCTGCCAGTTTTCCCTGATTCAATGTCTCATCCAGTGCAATCTCCATTCCCTGTATCCAGTTCAGAGAGTCAAAAATCCGGAATACATCAATTCCCGATCTGGCAGATTCTTTTACAAACTCCCGGATCACATTGTCCGGATAATTCTTATATCCAACTCCATTAGCGCCCCGGATCAGCATCTGAAACAAAATCCCCGGAATTTTCTCCCGCAGTGTATCCAGCCGTTCCCAGGGAGATTCTTTCAGGAAACGATAAGCAGTATCAAAGGTAGCTCCACCCCACATCTCCAGAGAAAAGAGATCTTTTCCGTAAACAGAAACTGCTGGTGCAATTTTTTCCATATCCACAGTCCGGACTCTGGTAGCCATCAAAGACTGCTGCGCATCCCGCATGGTGGTATCTGTAATCAGCAGTTTTGTCTGTTCCAGAATCCAGCTACAGAATTTTCCCGGTCCCATATCATCCAGCATCTGCTTCGTTCCATACAATCCTTCTGTTTCTTCCTTTGTAAACCGCGGAAATATCGGAACATTAAACTGGGGTTTCACTCCCTTTGTTTCATTTATATACTTATTCCCAAGAAATTCTATGACTTTCAGCTCGGTATCCTCTACTTTTTTAATATCCAGAAGTTCCGGATTATTGGCAATAAATCCGGTATCACAGTTCCCGGCAGCAAAATCCGGATGATTCAGAACGTTCAGCATGAAAGCGATGTTCGTCTTTACCCCTTTGATTGTCGTTTCCCGGAGGGCCCTTATGGCTTTTGACCGAACATCCTCGAACATTCTTCCGTAAGCAGTCACTTTCAACAACAGACTGTCATAAAACGGCGTAATCTCTGCTCCCTGAAATCCATTTCCTCCGTCCAGACGGATTCCAAGACCTCCTGGAACCTGATAGGTCTCGATGATACCTGTATCCGGCATGAAATCGTTTGCCGGATCTTCTGTGGTGATCCGGCACTGAAGGGCATATCCTCTGGCATTCACTGCATCCTGGGATGGAATCGCAATCCGGTCAGAATTCAGCAGATAGCCCTGTGCGATCAGAATCTGTGCCTGCACAATGTCAATGCCTGTCACAATCTCAGATACAGTATGCTCTACCTGAATCCTGGGATTCATCTCGATAAAATAATGGTTTCCTTTTTTATCTACCAGAAACTCAACCGTTCCTGCACTCCTGTAATTCACAGCCCGGGCAATCT
>CAMWMT010000213.1 GCA_947175375.1 uncultured Clostridiaceae bacterium
GAGTCAGGCAAGTGAGAGAATCAAAGCCTTGCTTGACGAGAGCAGTTTTGTTGAGATTGGTGCGGCAGTTACAGCACGTGCAACGGATTTCAACATGAACAACACAGATACGCCGTCGGATGGTGTGATCACCGGATATGGCGTGATCAATGACAGCTTAGTGTATGTATACAGCCAGGATGCTTCTGTACTGGGAGGCTCCATGGGCGAGATGCATGCGAAGAAGATTGTCAGAATCTACGACATGGCAATGAAGATGGGGGCTCCGGTTATCGGACTGGTAGACTGCGCAGGACTGAGGCTTCAGGAGGCTTCCGATGCGCTGAACGCCTTTGGAGAGCTGTATTTAAAGCAGGCCATGGCTTCTGGCGTGGTTCCGCAGATCACGGCGGTGTTCGGCAACTGCGGCGGAGGCATGGCAGTTGCATCTGCAATGTCTGATTTTACTTTTATGGAGAGTAAAAAGGCAAAACTGTTCGTCAACTCTCCCAATGCACTGCAGGGAAATGAGGTGTCCAGATGTGATACGGCGTCTGCGGCATTTCAGAGTGAAGAAGCAGGCATCGTGGATGTGGTGGCAGAAGAGGCTGAACTGGTCAGACAGATTCGTGAGCTAGTGTCCCTGCTTCCGGCAAACAATGAAGATGACATGTCCTATATGGATTGTGAAGATGATTTGAACAGGGTATGTGCGGATCTGGAGGTTTCTGCAGCAGACCCGGCGATTGCGCTTCCGATGATTTCGGATTCCGGCATTTTCTTTGAGACAAAGGCGGATTATGCAAAAGACATGGTGACCGGTTTCATCAAATTGAATGGAACGACGGTCGGAGCAGTGGCGAACAGAACTGTATTATATGATGCGGAAGGGAATAAGGTAGAAGAATTCCAGGCAGAATTATCTGCACGGGGTTGCGAGAAGGCGGCGAAATTCGTAAGATTCTGTGATGCGTTCAATATCCCGGTACTGACCTTGACCAATGCTTCTGGTTTCAAGGCATCCAAATGTACAGAAAAGAAGATTGCGAAAGCAGCAGCAGCGCTTACCAGTGCTTTTGCAGAAGCGACTGTACCGAAGGTGAATGTGGTGACCGGTAAGGCTTATGGCAGTGCCTATGTAATCATGAACAGCAAGGGGCTGGGTGCAGACTTTGTCTATGCATGGCCGAAAGCCGAGATCGGCATGATGGACGCGAAGCTCGCAGCAAAGATCATGTATGCGGACTCAGATGCAGCAGAGCAGAAGGAGCAGGCGAAGGCATATGCAGAGCTTCAGAACCATGTGGCTTCTGCCGCGAAGAGAGGCTATGTGGATACAGTGATCGATGCACAGGATACGAGAAAATATGTGATCGGCGCATTTGAGATGCTGTTTACCAAGAGGGAAGACCGCCCGGTTAAAAAGCATGGAACAGTTTAGAGCGAGGTGAGCCATATGAAACAAAATATTAAAAAAGTTCTTGCGGCACTGGTTCTCGCAGTATCCGTTCTGGGACTGACAGCCTGTGGAAATACGGCTTCCGTGGAACAGCAGGATATGTATGATGAAGAGCAGCTTCAGTCCGTGGCGGATTATCTGATCACGCGCTGGTCGAGCATGCCGGAGGAAGAGATCGCCCAGTATGCGTCCATGGATAAAGAAGACGCACAGATGCTGATAGATGCTGAGGGGCTTCCGTTTACCGGAGATTCATTCATAAGCGCGTTTGCAGGCTACGAGGGATCCATGAAGGAGCTTGGAGCATATCGCTCAACGGATGGCTATGAAGACCCGGAAGTAAAAGGAGATGAGGTTACTTTTGTGGCGAATCTGACTTATGAGAATCGTACAGCGAAGCTCTCCCTGGTCTTCACCAAAAGGGGAATCGTGGAGTCGGTGACCTTGGATCCAAAGTACAGCGTTGGAGAGATCCTCAAGAAAGCAGGTATGAATACGATTCTTGGTATGGGAACCGTGTTTGCCGTCCTGATTTTTATTAGTCTTGTGATCTATTGCTTTAATTTTATTCCTGGCAACCAGGCACCGAAGCAGGAAACAAAACCGGCGCCAAAACCGAGACCAGCGAGAAAACCGGCAGCAAGGCCAGCGGTACAGCACAGTGAGAACCTTGTGGATGACAAAGAACTGGTGGCAGCGATCACTGCAGCGATCTGCGCATATACCGGTACTTCTTCGGACGGCTTTGTAGTTCGTTCCATCCGGCGTGCAGAATCATCCAGATGGAAGAGAGCCTAACCATATATAATAGAACAGAAAAATTTTAAAACAGCGAAAACCTGTGAATCATGGGTGGTAGCGGAACTTTAACAGGAGGAATATTTAAGATGAAAAATTATACCATTACCGTAAATGGCACCGTATATGATGTAACAGTAGAAGAAGGCGGCGCAGGAAGCGCACCGATTCGTGCGGCAGCTCCGAAGGCAGCACCTGCTGCTCCGGCGGCACCTGCAGCAGCACCGGCTCCGGCAGGGGATGCAGGTTCAATCGAAGTGACTGCTTCTGTTCCGGGCAAAGTATTCAAGGTAGAGGCAAGCGTCGGACAGGCAGTGAAAGCCGGTGATCCGATCATCATCCTGGAAGCGATGAAGATGGAGATTCCTGTTGTTGCTCCGGAAGATGGAACGATTGCAAGCATTGATGTATCTGTAGGTGATGCGGTAGAATCCGGTGATGTATTGGCTACGCTGAACTAATCCTGACAGTTGGCTGATATGTGAATAAATCATTGGAGGTTACAATATGAGTTATATTGTTGATACATTAGGAAACCTCGTGCATCAGACAGCATTTTTTAATCTGACTGTGGGCAATTATGTCATGATTGCCGTTGCATGTGTGTTCCTTTATCTGGCTATCGCAAAGGAATATGAACCTCTTCTTCTGGTTCCCATTTCTTTTGGTATGCTTCTGGTTAATATCTATCCGGATATTATGCTTAGTATCGAAGATTCGGCTAATGGCGTTGGAGGTCTTCTTCATTACTTTTATTTGATGGATGAGTGGGCGATTCTTCCCTCTCTCATCTTCATGGGCGTCGGTGCCATGACAGACTTTGGACCGCTGATTGCGAATCCCAAGAGTTTTCTGCTTGGAGCAGCTGCGCAGTTCGGTATCTTCACTGCCTATCTTGGAGCCATGGCTATGGGCTTCAGTGACAAAGCGGCAGCAGCGATCTCCATCATCGGAGGAGCGGATGGTCCGACTTCCATCTTCCTGGCGGGCAAGCTGCAGCAGACGGCGATTATGGGTCCCATCGCGGTGGCGGCATATTCCTATATGTCTCTGGTGCCGATCATCCAGCCGCCGATCATGAAGCTTTTGACAACGGAAGAAGAGCGGAAGATTAAGATGGAGCAGCTCCGTCCGGTATCCAAGCTGGAGAAAATTCTGTTCCCGATCATCGTTACGATCATCGTATCCCTGATTCTTCCGACCACGGCTCCACTGGTAGGTATGCTGATGCTTGGAAACCTGTTCAGGGAGAGTGGTGTGGTCCGTCAGTTGACTGAGACGGCATCCAATGCGCTGATGTATATTGTTGTGATTCTTCTGGGAACTTCCGTAGGCGCGACGACCAGTGCAGAAGCATTCCTGAACTGGGAGACGGTTGGGATCGTGATTCTTGGACTAATCGCATTCTCGTTTGGTACGGCAGCAGGCGTCCTGTTTGGCAAACTGATGTGCAAGGTGACCGGTGGAAAAGTGAATCCGCTGATCGGTTCTGCAGGTGTGTCTGCAGTGCCTATGGCAGCCCGTGTATCCCAGAAGGTTGGAGCAGAGGCTGATCCGACCAACTTCTTGCTGATGCATGCAATGGGACCGAATGTGGCAGGCGTTATCGGTACGGCTGTTGCTGCAGGTACGTTTATGGCGATCTTTGGTGTGATGTAAAAAACAGCATCAGGGTGGTGAATCCCCGGAAGGGTGTTCAGGCACGGATGTGGCTGAACATCCTTCCAGATACAGGGGGATTCACCGCCCAGATGCGGAACTCTAATAGGAGGATTATATAAATGAGTGATATGGCGAAAAAGCCCATTAAGATTACAGAGACGATCCTGCGTGACGCACATCAGTCTCTGATTGCGACCCGTATGAGCACGGAACAGATGCTTCCGATCGTGGAGAAACTGGACCAGGTGGGATATTATTCTCTGGAGTGTTGGGGCGGCGCTACGTTTGATGCATCTCTTCGTTTCCTGAAAGAGGATCCGTGGGAGAGACTGCGTCAGATCAAGGCGAGAGCGAAGAATACGAAACTTCAGATGCTGTTCCGCGGGCAGAATATCCTGGGTTATCGTCCTTACGGCGACGACGTGGTGGAATACTTTGTACAGAAATCCATTGCAAATGGTATTGATATCATCCGTATCTTCGACTGCCTGAATGACCTTCGGAACCTGGAGACGGCAGTCAAGGCTTCTAATAAAGAAGGCGGACATGCGCAGATCGCGCTTTCCTATACCCTGGGTGATGCGTATACGCTGGAATACTGGACCAATATTGCTAAAGAGATCGAGGAGATGGGCGCGAATTCCATCTGTATCAAGGATATGGCGGGACTTCTGCTTCCGTACGAGGCAACGAGGCTGGTGACCGCTCTGAAGGAGACGGTTAAGATTCCGATTCAGCTTCATACCCATTACACGTCCGGTGTAGCTTCCATGACCTATTTGAAAGCAGTAGAAGCAGGCGTAGACGTGATTGACTGTGCGATGTCTCCGTTCGCACTGGGTACTTCCCAGCCGGCTACGGAAGTTATGGTAGAGACCTTCAAGGGAACTCCGTATGATACCGGATTTGACCAGAACCTGCTGGCAGAGATCGCAGATTATTTCCGTCCGATTCGCGACGAGGCGCTGGACACCGGTCTTCTGAATCCGAAGAACCTGGGTGTTAACATTAAGACACTTCTGTATCAGGTGCCGGGCGGTATGCTCTCGAACCTGACTTCCCAGCTCAAGGAGCAGCATGCAGAAGACAAATACTACGAAGTGCTTGAGGAAGTGCCGCGTGTACGTAAGGATCTTGGTGAGTGCCCGCTGGTTACGCCGTCCTCCCAGATCGTTGGTACTCAGGCGGTATTCAATGTGCTCATGGGTGAGCGTTACAAGATGGTGACCAAGGAGACGAAAGCGGTTCTTTCCGGACGCTATGGTAAGACAGTGAAACCGTTCGATCCGGAAGTGCAGAAGAAGTGTATCGGTGACGAAGAGATTATCACCTGTCGTCCGGCGGATCTGGTCGGCAATGAGCTTGATAAGCTGGAAGCAGAGATGGCACAGTATAAAGAGCAGGATGAGGATGTATTATCCTATGCACTGTTCCCGCAGGTTGCCATGGACTTCTTTAAATACAGGGAAGCACAGAAGACAAAGGTGGATGCAACGGTTGCAGATACCGAGAATGGAGCATATCCGGTATAAAGACAAAAAGATGGAGGTTGTCGGGAAAGTCGATCCCGGCTGTATGATAAGCGCTCGTATGGAGTGTATCGGACACTGAGTCGGCTTTGTCCGTCTCAATCGGACTTAGACGTTCGTTTGAGA
>CAMWMT010000214.1 GCA_947175375.1 uncultured Clostridiaceae bacterium
GATACAGAACCGGCAGGAGATCCTGGAAGGGGATTATCAGGAGGCGGAAGCGTGATGCAGAAAGAAGGAGGAAAAATAAGAATGGGAAGCAGACAGGAACGGGAGATCATGCATCTGGTACGGGAGAAGATTCCGGGAATCAGGATTGGTCTGATTCAGGTGGAGAAAAATAACGGAAGCATCAAAAAGGGTTTCCAGATCAATGCAAAGGGAGAAAACAGCGGGATCGTTGTTTATCAGGAAAACCTGGAAGCCGCCTGTGGGGATCCCTGTACGGCGGAAGAGGCAGCGGAGCATATCTGCCGGACAATCGAAAAAGCGCTGGATGTGGAGATCAATCAGGAAGAGATCTGGAACTGGGAAACACTGAAACACCGGGTCTACAAAAAAGTGGTGAATTATGAGAAGAACAGCGGGCGGCTGTCTGCGGTCCTGCACAGGAGATATCTGGATCTTGCCGAAGTGTATTATACAAGAATCCCAGTACAGGGAGAGGAATGGGCGACCAGTGAGATCCCGGTTAAGATGCCGGAAGAGTGGGGGATTCCGGAGGAAGAAGTGGCAGCCTGGGCAGAACGCAATACAGAAGCGGAGGGATATTATGTGCAGCCCCTGGGTGATTTTATGGCGGACACCCTTTCACTGGAAGATTTTTCGCCTGTAGGACTTCCGGATGAATGTACCTGATCGTGAACAGGAGGAAGGAATACGGAGCAGGTATCCTGAGCAGCCGGGGACAGATGAAGAAGTTTATGGAGCAGATTGGGGAGGCCTGTTATATCCTGCCCTGCAGTCTCCACGAACTGATCGTTGTTTCCGAAAGCCAGGGACGGGATGCGAAGATCCTGCAGGAACTGGTACGGGAAGTGAACCGGTCGGCGGTGGTGTCACCGGAAGAATTCCTGTCGGACAGTGTGTATTTCTGCCATATGGATACCGGAGAAGTGGAACTCTGCAGTGACAGATAATCGGTCTGCTCATATGACAGTAAATTATGCCCGTGAGTACATTCATCTGCCATTTTCCATGGTATATAATGGTGTGCTCACCCGTTATACACTTCATTGTCCGGAGATCTTTTGTTTATGAGTAGAAATCATGAAATCAGACAGAACCGGAAGGGAGGCTGGCAATATGTCGGCCTCCCTTTCCGGCATTTTTGGGATGTGCAGGCGGATGGATCCCGGTTCATATCTTATGGAAGACCGGCAGTCAGATCCGTAAGTATGGAAAATGGCACATCCCCGGGAAACAGGAGGAAAGAAAATGAATACAAAAGCAGAGATGCAGGAGCTGATCCTGAGCAATATGGGGCTGGCATATAAGATCGCATGGAAATACCATGGGCGTGGAATCGAACAGGATGAGTTGCAGGCAGTCGCACTGTTTGGGCTGGTAAAGGCAGCTTCCAGATTTGACAGATCCAGAGAAGTGCCATTTCCGGCATTTGCTTCTGCAGTCATACGGAATACAATCCGGCTTGAATTCCGCAGGGTCAGTAGAGACCGGAGATGCGTCTCGATGGAGGCAGAGATTACAGATTCGAAAGAAAATGGGAAGCCCTGTACATGGGCAGACAAAATTTCCTGCAGAGAACCCGGATTTAATCAGGTGGAGAGCGAAGACCTTCTTCCTTCGCTGCTTTCTGTACCGGAGCTGACCAGAAAAGAGCAGAAAGCAGTCTGGCTGGTCATATGCAACGGGATGACACAGAAGGAAGCCGGAGAACAGATCGGCATGTCACAGGCACATGTGAGCAGACGTGTCCGGTCGGGCATGGGAAAGATACGGAAGAAGTATATGGAGCTCATGTATCCTGATGAAATATTTGTGCCATCCGGCTGTGATAATGTGGATGGTTCATCTGAAATAAAGTAAGGAAAGGGAATAAACTGTGAAAAATAAAAAAATGGTGCTGAAAGAATTTTGTGAAAGATACCGGCATGGAGACTTTCTGGACAGAAGCAGGACGGCTCAGATTGAAGCCGGATGGTATGACTGGTTTTGCAAGGATGATGAACTGGCAGGAAGGCTGGCAAAGATCTGGCAGATTCTCGATGGCATTACGAGTGATTATATTCTGGACAATTACAGGGTATGGTTCAAAAACAACTGTCCGGTCGGCGATTATCCGCTGTATGATGATGTCCGTTTTGAACCGCTGGATGAAAGGAGGCGGGAGGAACTTTATTTTGGCATTGCCATTTGTGATCTGAGAAGGGAGTATGTTTATGAAGTATTCACAGCCAGAAACGGTTATGAAACAGAGACCGGTTTTAACGATGTGAGCGAAGTCCGGAAATTTATCAATGAGTGGGAAGACCCCCTGAAAGACCAGGCATGAAAATGCGAAGCGGAGGAATTGTCCGGGAGACAGGAGGATCATGGTTGTCGCCTGCCAGATATTTAGAGGAAAATCAGATTGATGACATTGAAGACGATCAGGAGTTTATGGAGGCAGAATATCATGCAGTTCGGACATATTGTGAAATTCATGGTTATTCTCTGACTGATGCAGATATGGAAACGGTCAGAGCCCGGGGACTGGAAGAGAGTTTTGAAAACTGGAAAAAAAACAGCGTGTGAGAGAATGGTGACAGTGACCTGACGGGACTCCGATGGATCCGGGAACAGAAAGCCATGGCGCATTTTGTTCCCGGAATAAGCAGATAATAAGCTTGGTGCAGGTTCGAATAAGATTTCTACATAAAATTACAATGGATTTGATGGGATTAAAGGAGGAAAAACCATGTTGAGATATGGAATCAGTGTAAGAGAAATATTAAAGAGAACGGTTATTGTAGAGGCGGAAAATATAGAGGAAGCAGTACAGAAGGTGGAAGCGGCAGTAGAAAGAGATGAAATCCTTCTGGACGTGGATGATTATGATGACCGGGAGATTGTGCCCTCTGAATACTGGGAAGGAGGTAGGGTTCCTGATGGAGAAGATGTCAGCTGCTACTGGCAGTTGGATCATAATGACAGGCGATAAGCTTCAACAGATGTCGAAAGTTCGAAGGGGCGGTCCTGAGTTATGATGTCTTTGAACAGGAATGCTCCGGAATATAATACCGTTGATTTTTCAGCATAAAGCAAATATAATAAAACTATAAAAAGAAATGTCTTACAATAATGGAGAAAACAGATCCAAACAGTACTGAGATTGCATATCAGAATAAAGACATCACAAGTAAAATGCTTGCAGAGAGTTTTAAAGGAAAAACGTTCCGTGTGTATGGTCTGGATTTACCAGAGATTACGCGGGTGCTTCCAACAAATCTTCCGGCTGTAAAAGCGAATGAACTTCGCCTGGATAATCTTTTCGAGCTTGCAGACGGGACAGTGGCAGTTGTGGACTATGAAAGCGATTATGATGAAGCTGACAAGATAAAATATCTGAATTATCTGACAGGGATAGCCAACCGGTATCTGAAGGAAAAGAAAAAGTGTCCAGTTCTGCGTATGATTGTGATCTATACAGGTGATATCAGAAGAGATCAGGTATCTGCAGAGTATCATATCGGTGCGATAAGGATGAAAGTGGAAACTGCATTTCTTTCAGAACTGCATTCAGAAGAGATCTATCAGCGTCTGAAAAGGAAGGTAGAGCAAAATGAAAGGCTGGATGATGAAGAACTGATGGAGTTCATTATCCTTCCGTTGTCATATCTGAAAAAAGAAGATAAGGAAAGAAATCTTCACCAGACAGTGGAGCTTGCGGTTCAGATCAGAGACAGACAACATCAACTCTTTGTATTGGCAGGCATACTGACATTTACAGATAAACTGATTGACAAAGAAACAGCGAATAAAATAAGGAGGGTGATTGAAATGACACAGGTGGCACAGATTTTTGAGGAAGAAAAACAGCAGGCAGTAAAAGACACTGCCAGACAGATTGTGAGTCTGATGATAAAAAAGGCTTATCCAACGGAAGAGATTATATCTGTAGTACCAAATTATTCCTGGAATGATGTAGAAGCATTAAGGAATGAGATGTCTAAAACCGATAAAACTTTATTCGGTGAGTAGTGAAAGCGTGCGAATTTTGTTAAAATTCTGGTAAACAGCCCCAATATCTGTTTTTCATAAGGATTTAACTGGTGTTTTCCTGAATGCAAATGACAGCATGGATGATGTCAGTGAAGACCTGAAAGCGTTTCTGGATTATGTAGCAGGCAGGAAATCGGAAAACGATTATGTAAAGAGACTGGAGACCGCCATAAAAGAAGCAAAAAAGAACAGGGAATGGAGGCATGAGTATATGACGCTGTTAATGAGAGATCAGGAAAATATTGAAAAAGGCATTGAAAAAGGAATTGCTGCGTTGGTATCTGCATTAAGGGATTTTGGCGTTGAAAATGATGTTATTATACAAAAAGTTCAGGAGAAGTTTATGATTTCTAAAGAGGAAGCGAAAGAATACGTAAATAAATGGAATGAATGTTAAGCGTCAAAGCAGCTTGGAGAGAACTGCAGTGGCTCTGCTGCTGGGAGTTTTATTAAAAAGGTAAACTGTAGGGGCAGCCATTCCTGGGACTTGGCAAAGCAGGATGGCTGTTTTTACGTTGACCTGGCTGTTCAGATTCGAGACAGAGGACAGCAGCTTTTTGTTCTGGCAGGAATCCTGACATTTACGGATAAACTGATTGACAGGGAAACAGCGAATAAAATAAGGAGGGCGATTGAAATGACACAGGTGGCACAGATGTATGTGGGAGATGATAAATTACGGTTTATGATTTGAGTATTATTCCGATGTTTTCTGTGATATTTATGCTAAAGCAATTTTTTCGGACAAACATCGGAATAAATTTTTACAAGAGATTATATTAAAACAACAGTCCTTTTTAAAGGTTATAATTTGTTTAATAACAGCAGGAGAAAAATATGATATATTTAAAGTCATTTAGTGATTTTTTAGATAGTACAAAAGAAGGTGAACGTTATGATTTATCTTCCAAAGGTAAAATACAACGTGGCACATGGAAAAAAATAATTATAGCGAAAAATCACATTAACATTATAAATGTGTTTCTTGCGAATTTGTCTTCAAATGGAGTAGATTTGGACGTTGCTATTGAATCTCCAAATGGAAAAATCAAAGACGAAATTGTTACGAAAGTATTATATACTGGAAAAATTACTAATAATATGAAAGAACTTTTGGATAGCATTCAATCATCTCTTGTACCTGGGTATGAACAAGAGGTTTTAAAATTATATGAAAAATATTTTAAATTCTGTATTGGACAATATATCCATGAAAATCCTTGCATTTTAGCAAAATGTGGCTGGATGCCTCTGGAAAAAGGGAAGGCATTTTTATCTGTGAACTATTATAATAGTTTATATCCGGACATTGTTGCAGATTTGTTCAATGGAAATTTAAGAAAATTATCACCTAAAATATTATCTTTAGAAAGGTTTTCTGATTTAACAGAAATACAAAATTGTTTTAAAAAGATACATTCTGATTTTGAGAACTT